>NZ_CP027861.1 GCF_003015185.1 Ahniella affigens | reverse complement strand
GCCATGATCGCCAAGCCAGAGATGGCGACTTTCATCTTCTCGTTCTATCGGCGCATCCGCAAGCACGGTGGCAGCGTTGGGATTATCACGCAGTCAGTCGCCGACCTCTACGAGACAAGCGCGGGGTCCCAGATGACCGGCGGCCGTGTCATCGCCGAGAATAGTGCCAGCGTGTACCTGCTGGCGCAGAAGCCAGAGTCCATTACCGCAGCAGTTCAATCAGGACGCATGCCTTTCAACGAATGGCAAGTCCAACAACTTCGGTCCGTGCACACCGAGCCAGGTGTCTACAGTGAGATCTTCTGTGCGACAGAGCGTGGTTCGGGGATTGGCCGCCTGATCGTTTCGCCGGCGGACGTTCTGATGTACTCCACGGATCCCCGCGATCGAGCTGCAATCCAAGTTGAGCGCGCCAAGGGGCTATCGCTGTCCGAAGCAATCGCTGCGGTCTTGACTAAGCGCCAGGTGAAGCCATGACCACAGGATGGAAAGCGTTTTCGGTGCTGTGGCCGCTACTCGTCGCGAGCTGCGCGTTCCTCGGCAACTCGATGCGTGCTGCTGATCCGCAGCCTAAGATTGCAGTCGTCGATCGGGACGCGATCGCTCTTGCACTTGCCGACAAGCTCGGTGCTGAGGCAGCAATCCGCGAGACAGATCACATTGCTGAGCGTCTCGCCAGCCAAGGATTTGTTGTCTTGGACCAGCGATATGTCCTCCATGCGCCCTCTGAAAGCGTCGTGCGCCCATGACAATCCCACGGTGGATGGTGAGGCTCATTCTGGGCATTGGTTTCATGTCGGCGTTCATGGGCGCCATGCCATTCGTCATCGCCCACTGGGGTGTGGGCATAGACACGCAGCGCAACCCCTCCAATCCATTTCGGCTCTACCTGCACTGCAAGATGGACCGAAACTACACGCCTGGCACGTATGCACCCTTCCCGATGATCGGGTTTGCACCGCTGATCCCAGACGGCACGATATTCGTTAAGCGTATTGGAGCGACCGAAGGCGACCGACTGGAACTCACTCAAAACGTCTTGTCCGTCAATGGCCGGCCTGTGGCGACGGTGAACCCGATCATCCTTGCCAAAGCGGGGTTGCCGTCGTCGAGACTTGAGGGCGTTGAGATAGTTCCGCCGGGCTTCGCGCTGATGTTGGGGGCCTCGCCTGATTCTTTCGACAGTCGCTACTACGGCCTAGTGCCGTTGAATCGATTGGCGGGTACGGCGGTACCGCTATGGTGACGCTGGCGGTCATGGCTTTCCTGGCATTGCTGGCCGGCGCGGCAGCGGCCGAGTCTGAAGGCTTGCCGGTGCAGCCAGCACTGGACAGCGAGACGCAGCAATGGATCGAGGCCCAGAAGCCGGGTCTGGACCCGTCTTCCATGTCTGAGGCTCAGGTGATCGCTGATGACGCACGCGAGATCGTCAATGCGAGACTCGCAGATGAGACACCGAGCAACCCTGCGCAGGCATCAAAGTACTCAACGAAGATCTTCGTGTCGCGCAGCATGCCGCTCAGCGACATCAAGCTCGCATTTGACCGCGCAGCCACAGAACCAGATACGGTCGTAGTGTTTCGCGGCCTGTTGCCAGGCACAGACCTGATGGCATTCCGGCGCTGGCTGTCGGAGATCGCGGGACCGTTCGCCAATCTGGCACCACCACCAAAAATCCAAATCGATCCACCAGCCTTCCAGTCTGCGGGCGTCATTCACGTTCCCACCGTCGTGATACTCGGATCCGACAGAGTCCTGGCGAAGGTTAGCGGCATGGTCAATCCGGACTGGGTACGCGATCAGGTCGAGCGGGGCAAGAGAGGCACACTTCCGCAGTTCGGTCCCACCCACGAGATCGCCGAGCCTGATTTGATCCAGGTAATGCAGCAGCGGCTTGCACGCGTGGATTGGGACAAGTGGCGACGGTCTCAAGTTGATGGGCTTCGACGTGCCGTGGCAAAGCCTTCCCTTCCAGACGCAGTCATCACCCGCACCCGGTGGCATGACCCATCTTTCGAGGTCGTAGAGGACGTGGTTGCGAACAATCACATCCTCGCGCGCAAGGGTGACCTCGTGAACCCGCTTGATCGCGTTGCATTCTTGCAAGAGATTTATGTGATTGACGCCACTGATCCGAGACAGTTTGCTGCCGTCAAGGGTTGGATCAGCAAGGCGCGCACCCGTGTCACTGTGATCACCACTCGAACTGGCGGCGACGATTCACTCGCTTGGTTGGCCGAGCGCGCGACGGAACTGGGCAGGCCAATCTTCGTTTGGCGTCCAGACCTCGCGCAGGCGTTCGGAATTCAGTGTGCACCAACTCGCGTGCGCTCGGAAGGGAATCGCTTTCGTCTTGATGAATTTCGTCCTGCGGACTTGGAGGTTGGACATGTTGATCCTGAAGCGTCGCATTGAGGAATGCATACAGATCAAGGTACCAGGACAGGATCCAATCCTTGTGACGATCCTGAAGATAGTCGATGGTCACGTCGAGGTCGGCATCGATGCGCCAAGAACGGTCGAAGTGCGACGTGCTCAGAAGGACCACACCAAATGAAACGCTTTGCTGCATTGCTTGTTTGCGGCTTGCTGGCGATCGGCGGAGTTCAGGCGGCGAGTCCGACCTGCAACGACGCAGGTCTCTTCACACAAGCGGGGATCTTCACGAAAGTCTGCTGGACCTGCTTCTTCCCGATCACCATTGCCGGCGTTCCGACGTCTCCGGGCAGCGTTCCGCAAGGCAACGCCGGCGCGACATGTGTCTGTCCGGGGCGCTTTGGCTACCCCACGCCCGGAATTGTCCTGGGAATGTGGCAGCCTATGCGTGTGGTTGAGCTCGTCAGGAGCGGCAAGGGATGTAGCCCGAGTCTCGGCTCCGAGTTCTCGATGTTCAACGATGCGACGCCTTACGGTCTGTTCCTGCAGGGTGGTGGCGCGGAAAGCTCCGATACTGCTTCAAAAACCGGCAGCTTCTACAACTTTCACGTTCTGGCGTTTCCAGTTGGCCAACTGACGGACATGCTCACGGACTCGGTCTGTGCCGCAGAGTCGGGGTCAAGCGATGCCGACATGCTCTATGCCAGCGAGCTCGACCCGACCTGGAACAACGAAGAGCTCTCGATGTTCACCACACCAGAAGCCGTCTTGTTCGCAAACCCCCTGGCCATCGCTGCCTGCGTCGCCGATGCCGCGGCAGCCACAGTGGCACAGCCTATTGGCGCCCTCTACTGGTGCGCGGGAAGCTGGGGAACAATCTACCCGTTCTCGGGAATGGGCGGGCGTGACTCAGAACCCGCCAGTGCCTCGCTGGCCGCAACCCGGGCCATCGCGGCGATGCATCGGCGCGGTCTGGCCAACCTAGCGATGACTCAGGCCGCAGTGTGCCGAGACATCCCTTGGCCAACGCTGCCCAAGCAACAGTACAAGCTCCAAACAGTGCATCCCATCCCGGAAATCACCGGGAACCATTGGATCGGCGCCAGCACGTTCAGGTGGGGAGAGTGGCGGAACGTGCCGGCGGTCGGCGAAGACTTCGTTTTCCTCAAATGGACCTTTCAAGAATGCTGCATGAATTTCTGATCAGCTGTCTCGTCTGTGTCTCACTGATGGGCGCCATGCCGGCCGTATCGTCCGATGAAATGACTGACCAGGCCCGGGCAGGGCAGGACTTTGCACAGGGTCTGCTTGGCACACCGCCGACACTTGGCTTCACGCCTGATGGCGAACGCGACCAAGGCACCGTCCAGATCGGCGACACACAAATACCCGTCAATCAACTGGTCCCTGGCGGGGACCACGCCGAACAGCAGCGCTTACAAGACATGGAGGGAGACAGCGACCAGCTGGAGCGCGCCGCCCAGTCGCGCTTGGTCGAGCAGGAGCAAGACCCGAGCGATGCAGCTCAAGCGCTTCGCGAGTCCTCAACCTTGGCCAAGCCATCTCCTAGCGAGTTCATGCAGGCAGAAGGGTTCCTTGCTCAGCAGTCAGTGCAAGCGTTGACTGCTCCAATGAGCGTCGCTCCTGAATTCCCTGCTTGCGCCAGCACCACCACAGTCACTGGATCGACCGCCTCCTACACGACCTACTCAGACAGGACGTGCGAGATCGTTCACCGTCCGACTACCTGCACTCGCACCATGGCGCTCGTCGACCTGAGCGAGCAGGACAAGGTCCTGTTTGACGCGCACCCCGCTGTTTCCGGTCCAGAGAATTTCCTTGTACGCGTTTCGGACTCGTTTCCCGATGGGACGAGCATTATTGCTCTCCAATCTTCGATTGAGTGGGATGGTGATGTCGCTGCAGTGCGCTGGAGTGATCCACCTACCCTCGAAAATGGCTGGGAGGGTACGCTTGTCGTTGACCCAGACGCCGAGCTCTGCACGACCAGTTGCAGCGTGCAGATACGCGTCCTAGCGTCTGTTCGAGCAGTGCAGCAGCAGTTCTCGTCTCAGCCAGATGGATGTCTCCTGGACTCCGACGAATTCTGCCAGGCCGCATGGACCTGCCGTGACGACGCGCCGCGAACCGCTGGTGGCTTACCGATACTTGGCGTCGACGCTGCTGGCCTGCAGCCGCTCTATCCATCCAATCCGATTAGCGCCCCGCCGAGCTCGCTCGATCCGGTCTGCTACCAAGCTACCGCAGACTACCGTTGTCGGATCAACACCGGAGAGTTCTGCGTTGATACGCCGACTGGCCAGCACTGCACCACGAATACTGATGAAAACGTGCTCGTGGATACATGCGCGCCCATGCTGCTGCAGCAGCCGACGTGCGCATTTCTACGATCGGCTTGCACAGAGAGCGGGGTAGGGCACAACGAATTCTGTTATGTCGAGTCGCAGGTATATCGCTGTCCCACGGAAGTCACGGGGCCAAGTGTTGCGGTTCACACAACGAACCAGTGTGCGGGTCAGATTCGATGTGCTGGCGACGATTGCCTGGACCGAAGGTTTGATGAAGACGGGTTCAGCACGGTTGCGGACGGCATGGCGGGGATGATGGTTGCCCAGTCATATGCAGCAGATTGGCAGCCTCTTCAGGACCAGCGGTCGACGCCTCCGGAGCCGCGTCTCTTTCCTGGAAAGGCGTATGAGTGTCGAAAGGCGCTCGGAGGTTCAATCAGTTGTTGTGATGAGACCGAGACGGATGCAGAACAGAAGTGGTTTTCAAAGTACCAGCGCCACACTCGGCGCGCGAATGCCACGGAATCGTTGTCCCGATACTCGAACGAAGGCGCGCATGGTAGTTGGAAGACGTTAGCGGAATCCAATCAGTGGTCGTCAGAGCAGCTCGATCGCCCACTAACGTCGGGCCCAGAAACCATCACTGCCGGAAACAATGATGATCTCGACCCAGACCAGGGATCGGTCGTCGGAAGCACCACCTTGCTTCAGCCGATGAATGAGGAGTTCAAGGAGGAGTCTCGCTACGACAATATGGGTGACGTCGGTTGGGCTTGCACGGCGCACGAGTTCGACCTAGCGAACCAGAGGGAGATCGGCAACTGCATTGCCGTTGGATCCTACTGTCACCGAAGTGTCCTCGGCGCCTGCATCGACAAGCGCGACGTCTTCTGTTGCTTCAACTCGCCAGCGACAAAGGCAATTCGCGAAGCGATCGCCGGTCCAAATGGCGTTGCTCTCGGCGCGTTTGGCACGGCCCGAGACCCGCACTGTGAAGGCGTGCTGGCAGAACAAGCGCGCGTGCAGCAGCTCGACATCACGGATCTCAAAGGCAGACTTGCTGCAGCAGGCGTCATCCCCGAGGCGGATGAGGTGCTGGCGAGATCTAGCGCTGAGCGGTTGACCGGTTCTGGGTCACAGCTATCGGATGGTGCTCGCCAGACGGTACAGGAGCGTACCAACATGCGGCTGGCTCAGATCAGAGGTAGCGGCGTTCGCGACGCCCTATATGCCGAAGCAGCCGCTGCCAAGCCCGCGCTCGAAGCAGTAGAGACGCGAGGGCAGGTTTCCTTTGCCCCTTCCTACACCATGGCCACGCCAGGCAAGCCCGTACTGCTCGGGATACAGCGCCAAGGCACCAAGGGCGCCGCATCGGCCCGGGTGGCGGGCACGCTTTGGGATGGGAGCTCGACCATCAATACCGAGCTTCATTGGTCCGATGGCTCAGACGGCTTGCAGACGATACGAATTGACGTGCCCAAGACCGCATCGGGACGCATCGAACTGCAGCTCGTTCCGGACGCCGGCATCAATGCCTATCCGAATGATCGAGCAGTGATCGAAGTCGTCCGCTGACCAAATTGCGTCAGCGTCTGAGCGGCGTAGAGTGGATCGAAACTGGAGTGAACCCAAAAATGCAGACTCAGATCTACACGACATTGCTTCGCGTCAATCATGCCGGCGTCTGGACCGCCATCTGCTGGCTTTCAGACGGCCGCCAAACCTGCGGCAAGGGACAATGCGCGGTCGATGCGCTGGCTGACTCAAGTCGCGTGCGGGGGTTGATTCTCGACCATCAGGATCTTGAATTGGAGCTTCTCCGGTTCGCGCGCACCAAGACTGAGTTCCAGATTGGAATCTCTGGGCGGATTGCTGCCTTGGTTGTCCCCCCTCCTGCGCACCTGGTGAGTGATCACCGGAACAAGCCCTCAACTCGCAAGCATTGCCAGCATGCGAACGGCCAATGTCACCAGCGCCCCGTTGAGCGTCGTCAACGGCGTGCGCCCGATCACCCTTCCCGGAAGAGTGTTGGTTGACTGAGCGAGGTAGGTTCCCGGCACTCTCCGTGCCCAATGGTTCACCACAGCAGCGCGATCGAACGCCTCGCCAGTCGACTTGACTGGCAACCGCTCTGCCACGGCAGCACATGCCCTCCAAATGCTCAAAAAAATGCCTGCTTTACGCGGGAGGCAGTCTCGCCTGAATCGGCAGAATGCCTTGTACCTGAGAGGCTTGCATGTTGCACACTCTGTACGAGAACTACTTGATCGTTCGTCAGATTATCCCTCATCCCCGGTGGTTCGCCACGCTGACAGGGATCAACGAGCGCGTTGCTGATAATGTTCTGACCGGTACACGCAAGATATCCGTTCGGCATGTCGTCGCGATCGCGCGGGCATTCGGCCTAGCCGATGGAAGTCTCCAGTTTCCGATCAACGGTTCCCTGGATCCGCTTGCTGACGACAATCTGCTCCGGCAAGAGTGGCTTCGAGCCTGTATCGCTGCCCATGGGACGCCTCGCCGAGCTTGTCTCAAGTATCCAGGCCTTGGCGCAAAGACACTGCCACGGCTCGTGCGCAAGGGTTCGTACCTGTCTCCGATCATGTGCGAGCTCATTGGGCGCCATACGGGATGGGAGTGTCCATCCCTGACTGTGCCCCGTGAAGGCTTCCTCGGTGCTTTCGGCCTCGAAATGGCCGACCTCGTCGGCGCGATCCGGTTGGCGCGATTGCGCGAGGTTGATGAATCCGACTTACCCATGCGAACCCAGCCAACGCAAATCGCTGTGACGCCCGCGCTCAGGTACCAAGAGCACACTGCCCAGTCTCTGCTGCTGGTGCTTGAGGGTTCTGACCTCGATGTAACGATTAGCCTTCATGTGACATGGTTCCTCAATGAAGTCTCAAAGGCCATCCAGGCACGGCGAATCACTGCAGCACAGGCCCGAAAGCTACGTCGCGAGCTGAAGCGAAAACAACTCGCTTCGCTTGGACAGATCCGGTTGCGCCTAGTGGCCTAGACAGCCCAGAACTGGATCTAGACGAGTCAGGCGACCGCCGCTTCATGGTTCTCGCCAACCTCGTTTATCCCAGCTTACTGGCAGAAGCATCACTCCTGCGTTTGCTCCCAAGGTCAACCTTGGTAGACCTTGAAGCCTCTGCTCTCGCATGCGGGCTTCATCTTGGACCCGTCTTCGCGGCAGTCCGTCATGTGACAGGAGATGGTTGGGGAGCCATAATTCCCGCTCCAAGTGGTCCCCAATCCCCAATCCCATGAAGGAACCCCGCGTGCTCGTCAGCGATTTCATATCAAAGTGGCGCAATGGCGGCGATGAGCGTCGCGACGCACAACCCTTCTTCGAGGATCTCTGTCGGCTTGTCGGGCACCCGACGCCCCGTGAGGCCGACCCGGAGCACACCTGGTTCACTTATGAGTTCGGCGCCAATAAGGCCAACGGCGGCAAAGGATGGGCGGACGTCTGGAAAAAGGGGTTCTTCGGTTGGGAAGCCAAAGGCACGGATCGAAGCCTAGAGCGTGCCTACGAGCAACTCAAAATGTACGCCGACGCCCTTCAGAACCCTCCGCTCCTCGTGGTGTGCGACCTTCAGACAATCGTCGTTCATACGAACTTCACAAACACAGTGAAGTGCGAGTACCGGTTCAAGATCGAGGACCTTGCGCAGCCGGAACCACGGCGAATCCTAGACGCCGTCTTCAAAAACCCTGATGCCTTGCGACCTGGTGTAACTCGTGCAGCTATCACGCAAAAGGCTGCGGAACGCTTCACCAGCCTCGCGCAATCACTTGATCGGCGCGGCAATGACCCCCATGCGGTGTCTCATTTTCTGAATCGCTTGATATTCTGCATGTTTGCTGAGGACATCGGAATATTGCCGAACAAGCTGTTCACGAAGATGGTGAAGAGCGCACAGTCAGACCCGGCGCTTTTTGAACGGCGCAGTCGAGAGCTTTTCGCGGCTATGCACGCCGGCGGCGACGTCGCCTTCGAGAATATCGACTGGTTCAACGGCGGACTCTTCGAAGACAACGCAACTATTGGCTTGGCGCCGGACGAGCTCAAGGTCCTCCTTGACGCATGTGAGCTTGACTGGTCGGACATTGAGCCTAGTATCTTCGGAACGCTGTTCGAGCGCGGGTTAGATCCCGGCAAGCGCAGTCAGCTCGGTGCGCACTACACCGATCCCGAAACGATCATGAAGATCGTCGACCCGGTCATTCGGGCGCCGCTCCTGGCGGAGTGGGAGGCCGTCAAGCGAGAGTTGACAAAGCAGTTGGCCAAGGCCGCTAAGTCCGTGTCAAAGGCTGCCCAGAACCGATTTAACGTGTTCCTTGAACGCTTGCGATCGTTCACTGTTCTCGACCCTGCCTGCGGCTCCGGAAACTTCTTGTATCTAGCGCTACGCACCTTGAAGGACATAGAGCATCACGTGCTGATTGAGGCGGAGGCACTGGGCCTCGGCCGTCAGTTCCCGGCAATCGGCCCGCAGAACGTGAAGGGCATTGAGCTAAACGACTACGCTGCCGAGCTAGCCCGTATCACGATCTGGATTGGTGAGATACAGTGGATGATCCAGAACGGCTACGGGGCTAAGAAGCAGCCAATCCTTCAGCCCCTCGACCAGATCGAGCACCGGGATGCGCTCATCAATGCCGATGGTTCTGAAGCGGAGTGGCCGCAATGTGATGTAGTGGTTGGCAATCCACCGTTCGTAGGCGACAAGAAGATGTTGGGCGAGCTTGGCGAGCAGTATGTTGCTGCGCTGCGAAAGTGCTTTGCCGGCCGCGTGCCAGGTGGTGCGGACCTGGTGTGCTACTGGTTTGAGAAGGCGAACAATGCGATCGCCAACGGGAAGTTGTGGAGGGCGGGATTTGTTGCAACGAACAGCATTCGTGGTGGCAAGAATCGGGAGGTTTTGAAACGAATTACCGACTCCTGCCGCATATTCAATGCATGGAGCGATGAGGAATGGGTGAACGAAGGCGCAAACGTTCGCGTGTCGTTGGTGTCTTATGGAAAGCAATCAGAATCAACGCATCTTAACGGATCGCCGGTTTCCCAGGTGTTTTCAGACCTCACTGCCTGCAGCAGTGCTACTGGCATCGACATCACTCGTGCGGCGCGCCTATCAGAGAACTCGGGCCGTTGCTTTGTCGGCTACCAAAAGACCGGGGAATTTGATGTCTCAGGCGACATTGCGCGCGCGATGCTCCGCGAAGTGGGAAACCCGAACGGACGCCCCAATTCAGACGTGCTTTTCCCATACTGGAACGGTATCGATGCTACTCGACGGCCACGCGACGTCTGGGTCATTGATACGGGAACGGCGATGACGGAAGCAGAGGCTGCGCAGTATGCCTCCCCTTTCTCCCATCTTGAGAGCAAAGTTCGATTCGCGCGAGCAAATAGCCCGGTAAAAGATGCGGCCGCTAGGCGGATGCTTGCTGAAACATGGTGGCGGCTTTGGCGCCCAAGACCCGACCTGCGGAAGGCATGGATGGGTATGAGCCGCGTCATCGCAACACCGGAAGTTTCGAAGCACCGAGTGTTTCTTTGGATGCCTAGACCAGTAGCTCCAGACAAGAACATCATGGTCACAGCAAGGGAAGATGACACTACCTTTGGAGTATTGCAGTCTCACATCCATGAGATCTGGTCACTACGTATGGGAACAAGTCTTGAGGATCGCCCGCGCTACACACCGACCACCTGCTTTGAGACCTTTCCGTTTCCCGAAGGACTCTCGCCCAACATTCCAGCCGCCCAATACGCCACAGATCCGCGCGCCATTCGGATCGCAAAGGCATCGAAGATACTCGTTGACGCGCGCGACCGCTGGTTGAATCCAACGGAGTGGACCGAGCGACTACCAGAGGTGGTTCCAGGTTTTCCCGATCGCATTGTGGCCAAGTCAGGCCACGCGGCAGACCTCAAAAAGCGGACATTGACGAACCTTTACAACGCGCGTCCGCCCTGGCTAGTAAACCTTCACCACGAATTGGACGTTTCTGTAGCCGCCTCTTATGGCTGGGAGTGGCCACTGTCCGACGATGAGATTTTGCGCCGATTGTTTGACCTAAACCAGCAGCGCGCTGCAGCACAATAGCCGGGTGAACACGCATGATGAGCGAGGGCAGGGTAGTGCTCACGACACGACCTCTTGGCTTGCGTTCCACATGCATCCAGCGCCTATGGTTGGCTGGCTGTAAGTCTGCAGTCCGATAGCCGCAGAGCCAGAATCGTCCTATTCACAACCGCCAGTCGGTCGCCGAGGTGAAGTATTCGCAACGACGAGACCTCGGAGCGCACGTCGCTAAAGTTCGGACAGATCTACTAGACCCCATGCACCTAACAACCCAGGCGCAGGGGCAAGTTCCTGTCATGACTCCGAAAGCTGTTGGCCAAGGGACGACAGGAGCTTTCCGAGCAGCTGATTGCCAGCAGTTCTGTCCTCATCGAACTTCGTGCGCAAAACGGTTCTCACCAGCCCTAAGAACGCCTCCTCGGGATCCGGCATACCCTCAATTGCACCGATCAGAAACGCGAAGACTTCCTGCGAATCCGTAGCGCCCAAAGCATTTGGTTCGGTCAGGATGATGTCGATGCCTCGTAGGGTCTCACCCTCGACACGGCCGCGGGCAAGCACGCTCAGCCCATCCTTCACAGCAATTGCTCGCGGAATGATCGCCGGCCCACCACGCTTTAGCGGCGTCCTTCCCATCGCCGTCACCTTTGCTCCGACTGCAACAAACAGTCGGTCGAGATCAATGTCAGGGTCATCGTACTGCAGGACGAGTGCACCAAAGCGCCCCCCCAAAATCTGTCGGGGGTTGCCAAGGACGCTAATGATCTGGTTCTGTACGTCAGAAGAGTCGGACATGATCTTCACTTTGCTCGTGTGGCAAGCGCCAATTGCTTCAGCAGGGCGGAAACCGGGCCGCCAGTGTAGCTGGAAAGTACTGCGGCCTGGCCAGCAATGGCCTTCTCCAAGCCGTGCGGATCCCCTCTTGAAATTACCTCCCGGAGCTGAGCATCAGCCTCGCCTTGGAAAAGTAGCGTTGCAGAGACCTCTGCGGCAGAGAACCACGCAGCCTCTGCAGACACCGGGCGCGCCTGGATTGCGCTCACGAGAGCTTGATTCGCGATCATTCGAAGATTCGCGCCGAGCAACATACGCGCTTGCGCCTGGCCGAGAACTTCCGAGGACATCGTCACAAGACGGTCAAGCGCTTGCGGGATTGTCTGGCCGTGCATCGTTGCGATGACGAGATGGCCGTTTCCAGATTGCTTCAACGCTTCTGCAGCAGTTTCCTTGTCGCGAATCTCGCCGATGCCGAGCATGGTGCCGCCGCCACTGATAGCGGGAAATGCTCGCAAGCTCTTCTTCAGCGCAGCCTCATACGTGGATTGAGATGGGATGTCGGAGCTAACAGGGAGCTGCAAGCAAACGCCATCGCCATGTACCCCATCGCACGGGTACTCAGACGGATCCTCGATCATTTGTGCGGCACCGCCATGCCGGATCAGCCGGTGGACAATGGTCGAACTCAGCACGGTCGTTTTGCCTTGGCCATTTGTGCCCGTGATCAGGATCAGACCGCCCTTGATCAGCGAATCAGCCATCAAGATGTCGCGCATTGCTGCCCCGACTCCAGCCTCTTCGAGTGTCGGGACGACACGCGGAATGCGCCGCAGGTGAACTGAGCGTCGACCTTCGACCCGATTAACGATCTGCATCCGAAACACCTGATCGAGAATCGTGATGCGAGCAGTGTCATGGATGGTGCTCGCGTGCTTCAGGCATTCCTTCTGTGCCTCGCGAACGAACTTCATCACATCTGCATCTTTGCCAAAAGCAAGACGTGACTTGCTGGAGCCCGTGAACGCGCGGGCACTGTACCATTCGATGGACTCGTCCTGCATCTCGCTACTCAGAGGCAAGTAGAAGTCGCGAATTTTCGGTAGTTCTTCGGCTGTCAGAAACTTGTTGTCTGTCATGTGCTTTCCCCTGGTGATTTGGTGGCTGCAATCGTGCCCGCCACAGATGCCGTGGTCAACGTGAATCCCTGAATGCGTAGAAAAGCGCGAAAAAATGGCGCCTTTGCGCGGGAATCTGTCAGGGGCTCAGGCCGGACCATAGCCTTGCCGGCGATGGGCCGGTCACAAGGAGTTATCACAATGTCCGCAGCAGCTTCATTGGACGCCCCCGCAAGAAGTTCGGATCAGCAGCCCGCACCAAGCGCCGGCAAGCGCAAGGCGCCGAGTAAGCCTGGCAGCACTGTCGTTCCAATCAGCCCTCGTCGCCCGAAGTTCGACGCTTGGGACTGGGAGCCTCGGATTCCGACGGCGTACCAGTCGCACCACGTCAGCATGAAGACGCGCTTCGGCCAGCGTACTCTGCGCGCGCTGTACCCCAGGCTCCAGTTGGCGGCTTTCGGGCTGTCAGTCACTCTGCCAATTCTCACCCGCGACGACGCAGATCAGATTGACGCGGGCGAAGCGAGCTTCCAGCAAGCATACCTCTCGGTCACTGCGGCGCAAAAGGAACTGAGCCAGCGCTACGAGGAGTTCCTTGACAGCAACGCTGTCAAACGCGGATTGAGCTACAACGAAATGAAGGAATTTGCCATCAAGGCGTTCAGCCCAAACGCCAATCGAGCGCTCTCCATCTTCATCGCACTGGATCGCATCGTCACTCTTGTCGATGAGCTTTGGTATGCGGGCGTGTTCACGACTTCGCAGACGAAAAAGGCGCAGATGGAAGCCGTCGCTCAGGTCAAGAACTTTGTGAACGCGATGGATGGTTTGTGGAAGCGCTCGAAGTCAGCAATTCAGCGCGCTGGAAACGCGGAAGCCGTACAGACGGTCAGCGAAGCGATGGGCTCGGCCTTTGGTGCCGATCTTTCAGTCCCGGAGGGCGAGGACAACCCCGAGCTGTCACTCGACGCGCATGGCGATGAAGTCAGTCCATCGGCAGGGGAGAGCGAAGCGCCCGCTGCTGGCCACGAAGTCAGCACTTCGGAGCGCCGCTCCCGCAAGCGCTCTAGTGAGCCATCGGAAGCGTAGCAGTGCTGACTGCCGCACAGGAAAGCGCAATATCGATTCCCGGGCACGTGATGATTGCCGCCTGCCCGGGGTCAGGTAAGACCACGGTGCTGAGGCACCGTGCAAACCACATCCTGATGCAGAGTCCGAGACATCGAATCGCCGCCGTGACCTTCACGGTACAAGCCGCGCGCGAACTCTCGGAGCGAATTGCCAGCACCGTGACGAGCGCCAAGGGTCGGGTTCAAGCAGGGACGTTCCACAGTCTCTGCTTGAACCAATTGCGCCAGGCTGGCCAGCACCCGCAAATATTGCCGGAGAATCATGCGCGGCAACTGGTCCACCGCGCGACTAAGGAAATCGACAGCTCGATCAAGGTTGCCGAGGCACAGGCCTTCATAGATCGGACTAAAGCTTGCATTTCCCCGAGCTTGGCGTCCGCTCCTGTGCCATATCGCGAAATCTATCAGAGATACGAGGAGCTTCGCTCTGACCGCGGAAGCATGGACTTCTCTGATCTTGTGCGCGAAGCCGTTCTGGGCATGCGCGAAGGTCGAGTCCGGCCGCTGTCCGTAACCCATTTGCTTGTGGACGAATTTCAGGACTCCGACGAGGTGCAGCTCGCGTGGGTCCTCGAACATTCGCGCTTGGGCGTTCAAGTTTCTGTCGTCGGTGACGACGATCAGTGCATTTTTGCCTTTAGGTCCGCATTGGGCTATCAGGCACTGCACCGATTCAAGGAAGCCACCGGTGCCCATCAGGTTACCCTTGACACTACACATCGGTGCGCAGGGAAAATTGTCGAGCATAGCGGCGCCCTGATCGCTCATAACTCGGAAAGACTTTCAAAGTCTCTAACAACCAGCAATCGCGAAGATGGCTCGGTCCAGTTGCTGGTCGGCAAAGATCTGGTTCATGAGGCCGCCATGATCGTCGACCGAATTCGCGCAAGCCGGCAGCCTGAGCGGACGGTTGCCATTCTCGCCCGCAGCAATCATCTACTTGACGGTGTAGAGGCTGCGCTACTCGGCGCAGCGGTGCCCTATGTTCGGATCGGCGGCCAGTCCCTGTTTGAGACCAGGTCTGCCGCCTTACTGACTGGCCTGCTTCGCGCCATTATCGGGGAGTCCCTGCTGGGTATTGATCATGCTCTGAGCGAAGCAAAGGTTCCAACTGGTGTCGTTGACCTCGTCCATGGCCACGTTAGTCGCCATGGCGGAAGTGCACTTGCGCTGGGCAACTATTCCGGACCAGGCCACCCTGCATTGGACAACCTGAGAGAACGAATTGCGCCCCTCACAAGCCAGGCGGCAGCAAATCGGTCAAACCTTGTCATCTATGGGATTGAGGCTTGGCTCAATGCGCATGTGTTCAAGTCGAAGCCTTGCCCAGTGTTGCCGCACTGTGTCAAGGCACTGGTGAGTCTGAGTGGCTCATTGGCCCAACGCATTCGTGCAGCTGAGCTTTCAGAGAAGAAGCACGATCCAGATGCTGTACGCATTATGACATTGCACGCCAGCAAAGGGCTTGAGTTCGACGATGTTTGGATCTATGCGGCAAACCAGGGGGCATTGCCACACGAGAGTTCCCTGATTGAAGAAGAACGGCGACTGTTCTACGTCGGCATGACCCGTGCTCGGTCCAATCTCGTCGTTACCTGCACCGCCGGCGTGCAATCGGTCTTTATCCCTGAAGCCAAGCTAGCGACCTCCCTCTGACATCGGCTATCCGCGCATCTCGGACCTGATTCCGCTCTTGTCAATGACCCGCTTTTCGACGTAACGTCTGTCCATACCGCTCCACTGGAGCCCGTGCCTGACGGAATCAGCGCCATCTTTGGTCCATGTGACCGCGTTTCGTACACCTACGGTGTACTTCTGGCAACCCGCTTGATGCGGCTAAGCCTGTCTGCAACTCACCAAACAGGGAATCTCCTGGACGAGTTGCTTCGGTTGCGCAAAGTCTCTTTCTCGACTTTGCGACGCCTTGGGAACCATCACCCAGCCGTATCCATGTGAACTCCTCCTGGAGCGACGTGGATGGCGCCGTGGTCACTCGATTATTGCGCGCACCAGCATGCGCCCTAACTGAGCGTGGTTCCCCGGTAGATCAAGAGCAGCGCCCACGGCGCTCCGCCTGTTCTCAGGCCTGAGCACCTTTCAAGGGTGCTGTCTACACGACTTCCCCTCGCGGGCTCACTGCCCCGAGTAGGGGCGGTGCGTCCGCGGGGCGCTCGCCCTGTGCCAGGCGGGTGTTCTCTCCCAAACGCCCTGGCACGGGCGGAGACAGTTCCATGAGTAAGAAGGCGCTTGCCGCTATCGCGGCGTTCGTCGCAACGCTCGTGATTTGCGAGACGTTTCTCGACAGTGACGATTCGGCGGCAAAGACCGAGCCCAATGGGTTTCGATCAGTTGTCGAACGGCATGCCCAGATCGACGCGGCTATTGCCGCTGCGGAAGGCATTCGTTGACCCTATCTCCCTGCACTCGCTAACGCGAGTGCAGGGGCGACGGGCCAGTGTCCCCATCAGTGCATGTGCGCGTGCGTTGATGGGGGTGCTGGCCCCGAACCTACGGAGAGAGAGTCATGGTAGAGGCAATTTACGATCGTCCGCGCCAAGCCATTCAGATTGGAGACCAGTTCCACCGCGTTCCAACGGTATGCCACGACATTGATACGGTCACAGCATACGCGCGATGCGCGGGGTTCATTCCAACGGATGCGGAGGTCGCGGAAGTGTGTGCCGCATGACACACACACAGGATGCGAGAGCATCCTGTCCAGAGTGCAGCGAACCCACGATGCACTGCGGACAGGAATTCGCGCCATTGGCGCAGCCTGGTGGGGGCTTCCCACTCAAACACTGTAACCTCCATGCCATTCGAAAATGACTTCGCTTTCATGGCAATGGTCGCCTCCGACGTCAAAGTAGTCTCTTTTGATGACGGCGCGAAGATATTCGTGAGAGCCGAACTGAACTCAGGCAACAAGTCATTGCGGGTCGTCGTCGAATACAAAGGCCCGCACGACCGAATCAGAGCCCTCGCGAACGATCTGTCCGTTGGCACGCAAATACAGGCCAAAGGAGAGCTGTGGTACCAACCACCGGACCCTGCGAAGGGAAGAAAGTCCTTCCTCAAGCTTGAAGCTCACTCCCTGCAGGTCATTGCATCCGCAAGAACGGCTGACAACGAACCAGCAAGCCCAGCAGCAACAACGTCACGCGGCGCCATGCCACCCAACTTCTTTGGCGACACAATGCCAAGCTGATACCACTACTGATCCCGCGGCCGGGAGCAATACCCGGCGGGGCCGATCAATCAGATCGCCGGGAGAGGTAATGATATGCACTATTCAATCGCGCAGCTCTATGAGCTCGCAAAACCTGAGCTTGTCGTCGCAATCGACGCCCTCGGCGCGCCAACGCCATCTCGGTATTGGCCGGCGCTTTGCCGTTGGGCGGCCGTCCTGCGGGCGTATCCGCCCAGTCTGGGCTGGGTATCTACCGTCTCGGCCGAGGTCATTGACCTCAAGCTCAGCGATACCGCCAAAACCGTCAAGTTCTCAGCTGAGCTCCGAAATCCTTCGGGTACCACTATCGCCAACGCCACGCACGTTGCGTTGATTCGCGAGACTCAGGACTGGGAAAGGGCTGAGACGAACGCGCGCGGAGACCTCGCCAAGGCGCTTGGTTACCCGCCCAACATCGAGGCACTCGCGCAGCCCTTGCTGGCAGCCGACGTACTGCCCGAATCGCTTCCGGAAGCGGATACCGTTCGACCGCTCGGCGAACAGTCTCGCCCTCATCCTGCAGTTGTCCCCGCAGATGGCCAGGCTGAACGCAAGGCAGAGCTCGTTGCCACCATTGATGCCAAACCGACTGGGGCCACCATTGTGCCGCCTCAACCGGAAGCACCCAGCTCCTATCAGCTGTCGTTGAGTAACGGCGTGGCGGCTGCCACATTGACTCAGATCTACGCGTTCCATCAAGCGCAGCAACTTGGGCCTGTACCGGTGTTTGAGACGCAAGAGGCGGCAAAGGCGCACCTCAAAGGCTTGAGGCGACCCGCGCGGGGTGCTACGTGAGCACCATTCGCTTGGGACCCTCTCGACTGGCGACATATGAGTCCTGCCCCCGAGCATACGCGTGGAAATATGTGTGGCGCTTTGAGGCCATAGAGACAAGTGCCTCCCTCGTGTTCGGGGCCGCAACACATCAGGCGATTGAGGCGTCATTGATTGCTTCGGCGTACCGCCGGCCCTGCGATCCGGTTCAGGTGTTTACTGACAAGTGGAATGCCGCCACCTCGTCGACGACGGTCTCTTATAGTTCCTTGTGGTCTGAGGAAGACCTGTTACACACGGGTCAGATGCTCATGTCCCGATTCGAAAGCTCATTCGCAGAATCGGGTCTATCAGTCGCATTCGACAATCAGGCAAAGCCACTCGTTGAACGCCCACTGGAAGCGGCCATTGGTCGGGGCATATTGGCATCGATCAAGGTAGACCTCGTGGCGTTCACGGACAATGATGATCTCCTGGTCGTTGACGCAAAGACTCCCATTCGTTTTTCTGAAGAGGGATTTTCGAGCGTTTCGGACCAAGGCACGTTCTATCAATTGGTACTGGATGCGCACGCGAAGCGACTAGGCATTCCTGAGGTTCAAGGTTTCGCCTACTTCGAAGGGATCAAACGAAAGGTTCCAAAGACCGATCGGGGTGAAGGACCGGTCTGGCAGTTGAGCGACATCGGCAAGCGTCGCTCGGACGGCGAGATTGCCGAGTTCGTTGAAAAGCTCCAGTGGGTCGCCCAGGCGATTCGAGCGCAACGATTCCCAAAGCAGTCCCGAATGGGGTTCGATACGCCGTGCACTCAATGCGAATACCGCCATGCCTGCTGGGATGGCGACATGAAGGGGTTGAGGAAGCGGGAAACCCGCACAGCATCGCCGGAAAGCAAGAAAGTTCAATCCGTTTGACGACAGTCGACCGGGTCCCGAAGTTCGGGACCCGGTTTTGCTATCCGCGCATCTCAGGGCTCAAAGGAGTCTAACCGCGGTAGTACGCTCGATACATCCGTCAGTGTACGGCCCTGCAGGAGGGCATCCTGTCACAATCACCTCACGCGAGGCACCGCTGCCTTGCGCATGGTGCCTCTTTTTGTATGGAGACACTATGCTGATCGACATTCTCGGGCTCGCACTGTCCGCTGACCTTCGCGACGCGCACCGCCCGTTGCGGCGGATGCTCTCAGCAATCCAACACGAGCAGGTCAACCGCGCAGGCTGCCGCAATCGTTCTGTTTAGGCTTCCCATCGGCCGATACGCGCAAACTGAACAGGCGCCTCCCCACGCAGCCAGCGCTAGATACGGTGCACAACCGGGATGCTTAGGGCTGTATTCCCATGAATTCGCAATACGCCCGCGCCGAGGGCCACTCCAATGCCTTGGTCGGGTGTTGCAGTGGCCCCCGTTGGTCGGGGCCAAAAGGAAAACCAATGAACCATGTGTACTCTCGTAGAACCACCACACGAAGCCTGTGCAATGACCTGGCTGCATTCTCACGCTCTGAGACTCTCAACCGCAAAAGTCGAGGCAGCAGCATCTTGTGCCTGTTCGGCATGTCTCCGACCGGAATCGTAGCTGCCGGGAGAGCGAAGTGATCAGGATCAGCAAGAAAATCAAAGGCGTGTCCGTTGTGGGGCAAAAGGACCCTTCGAGCGGCGCTGTTCTGGAGCCTCCGAAGGCGTCTGTCATTGATCGGCTTCGCCTGAACTCCCGAGCAACAGTCGCGGACAAACTCGTGTGGCCGACAAGGCCAGATACTCCTGAAGGGACCATTGGATGGACGAGCCCAGTGGTGCGGAGTCATAGCGGTGCCAAGTTCGCTGTGACCGTCAATTACTTCGGCGAGGACAGTCAGGAACCGTTCGAAGTCCTCGTTCCCTTCGCCGAAGCACCTCGCGGACTGGCCGCTGTCGCCCGACTTCTGTCCTTCGACATGCGGACCAAGGATCGCGCGTGGTTGGCCAAGAAACTCAGCTCCCTGGTTGCAATCACCGGTGATGCAGTCGAGGTCAAACTTCCAGGGCAGTCAGTACCAATTGCTGTCGGGAGCCCTGTTGCGGCCCTGGCTCGCTACGTCCAGATCGCGTGTGATCGCGTCGGCTACCTGAGTCAGATTGAGCCAACCGACTCCGCCATGTTGCGTGCACTTGTCGCGCCAAGCGAGCCTAAAGCGCGCCATGGTGACGTGGGCGCCGCCCGGTATTTTGACGTTGAGAATGCCGGCAAGGGCGACGACTTCCGCGTCTTCATGGCCGAGACCGAGCTCGAAGATGGAGCAGCTTGGCCGCATAGTGTGTGGTTTGCTGGAGCGTTCCCTGCCGCCTGGCACGGCATCGCCAAGCTGCTGTCAAAAGACATGCAAGTTGCCGATCCGGCCTGGATTGGCCTCAAGTTACTCGCACTTCGCGAGGATTCTGAGCCGATGGGTGACCTCTGGGCGTTCTGCCCGATCACACGGAAACAGCGTGTATTCGCAAGCACCCTTGCGTTTGTCGCACAGAGCATCCTGGCCAGATACGTCGCTCTCGGAATCCTTGATGAGAGCGGCAAGGTTGTCGCAAGAAAGCAGCTCAAGCTGTTTAACGTCGAGGCGGCACCGGTCAATCAAGTGCCTGCATCAAAGCAACCATCAGGGATTCAGTGCCCTAGTTGCGGCGAACATTCTGTAGTCATTATGGACGGCTGCCCTACATGCCAGGCATGTGCATACTCAAAATGCGGATAGCCCCAATACGTTCAAACGGCCCCGATCAATCGGGGCCTTCTCCGAGTGCTTCGCAGCGCACTGGGAGAAGGCTCCAACGCTGAGCCCCGTGATCATGACCCAACTTGGGTCCGACTTGCTGGCGATACCAGCTCATCACGTGAAAGCACCCGAGCAGGGCTCTCCCTGCCGGGAAGCCTTGCCTTCCTAATGGAGGACAAATGGAAACATACGATCTTTTCGGAGATTCGCCAGAACAATTCGTCAAGCGCTTTGCCAAGCGTGTGCGTCGAATTGCCAAGGAAACCATGCAGAAGGGCCGTAAGGCCAAACAGCTGGATCTAAAGCTCCGGCTCAACAGATACCCCAAGCGGATGGCCGCCGAAACAGGCGGGTCTGAGTGGACGCCTGCCGAAGTCTCGAAGGTCATTCCTGAAATGCTCGTTCGACAGATCGAACTGATGCTGGACAGGACTTTCTCCGAGAGATTGGAGATTGAAAACTGGGTCTTTAACCCCGACCCAGCTGACCCGCGGAGTTTCGATGTGTATTGCGAGTTCGTCGGGATCGATCCCGATCGCTTCCGATCGGGACTGAGACGGTGCGTAGCACGCACCCGAAAGATCCCACAAAACATTCTGCGCATTGCATCTTGAGGGGAACCAATATGTTCACACGACAAATCCACGACATCCGTCAAATCGTAGGCGCTGCCACTCCTGTTGAGGTTGAAGGCTTCGCACCGGTCCAGCACCCGCTATTGCCCGCGATAAACCCCGTTTACCAGTTCCGCCGGGACCTGCTACGCCCGGTAATCGCGACCTGGAAGCAAGCGCTCCACCGGCATCCACACCAACCGATTCAAGGCCTGTTCTTGACTGGCCCCTCTGGGTCTGGGAAGACGAGTATCGTCACCCAGCTCTTCGCGCGCTTGAATGTCCCTGTCTTTGTGTTTGACGCGACCCGATCTACCGACCTCATGGAGGGCGTCCGGACGGTCGGAATTGAGGATGGCAATACCATCGACCAGCCCGGCGGTATCGTTCAGGCGATGATCGGAGGCTACCCCGTTCTCATCAACGAGGTTGACGTGCTCAAGCCCGAAGAGGGCACCTTGCTCTACTCCATCTTGGACTCTGGGCAGATCGCAACGCCAGACGGACAGGTCGTCAAGGCAGCTCCTGGTTTTGCCATGATCTTTAGCGCCAATACCAATGGCACGGGAGATGACACAGGACTCTATGCTGGTACGCGTCGACAGAGTGCCGCGCTTACGCGTCGCGTACGAGTCGTCGAAGTCGGCTACATGGATGCGGATCAGGAGAAGCGCGTGCTCAAAGCACACTTTCCCGATTTGGATGCTGCATTGCTCGACAAAGTGATGCGGGTGCTCGCCAGCACCCGGAACAGCGCGAACAACGGGTCCGACGGGATCCTTCGAGGTCTCTCAACTGACGAGACTGTCTCTTGGATCAACGACGCTCTGCTCTCCGCGACCATGGAACGCGATGGGCTGAATCCGTTCGTAGAGACTCTCATGTGGAACTACGCAAACAAGCTCCAATACGACGCTCGTGACGCAGTAAGGAAGCTGGCACAGGGCGTGTTCGGCGGAGCAGCAGCGTGACCGATCAGATCGCACTGGTCAGATCTGGCCAACACGGAGAGGTTGTTTGAATTGCCTCAGCGCTTCATGACGGCGTGCTCATCGAGTTTGGGGCACGAGGTAAGACTCTGCGCCCGCTAAAGGTGCCGATCAGTCAGTGCGTTGACAACGACCCTGCACGTGAAATGGCGGACCGCGCCAGCTTGAAGCTTCAAGAGAAAAAGGGCTATCGCCAAGTTGAGGTGGCTACTGTCGTACCCCCGAAGGGCGAGCGCACAAATGACAGCCGAAATCGGCTCAAGATGCCGCTGACAATGGTGAGCAAGCGACCGCTTGAGATTGCCCAGGCGCTGGCCGTCTTGCTTGGATTCATCGGGTCAACCGATGATCCCGCCGTGCTGCAGCTTTCGAACCCCAATCTCCGCTGCAGTCTTGAACTGGGCAAGACAGGAACGATTGACGTTTCTGAACTGCCGGCGAATCTCCGGGTCTTCGTTTCGGCCGTCGCCATCACCAGTGGCGTTGAACTGCTCAACTCTAAGGGTGAGACGGTCCAAGCTTCGAGCGTCTTCCGGGAGTCTCTTGCGAGACTCCCGGCTGAAATCCAACAGGCTGTTGAATCGATGGACGTGATTGTGAGCGTCAGTCGACTGGCATCACGTTCCGGCGTGCAAACGCTGGGATTTTGAGAAACAGCATCCCGGGTAACTCCGGGGTGCTTGTTCGATCAGCGACGCTCTACCTCGATCGCTGATCCAACAAGCACCCGTGGTGGTGCGTGAGCTCTGAGGCCGTTGGCCTCGTCTTGGTCGGTGTTCCGACTCAATCTGTTGCGGCGAAGCCGCCAACCTGTATGCCGTGACAATTCGCGGCTGGAGCTCACAATATGGAAATCAAGAATCCGTTGAATGAAAACGCCCTGTTCCTGGACCTGACCACACGGGTCTGGTCAGGCGAAAAAGCCATCCATCGGGACGCCGACCTCTCATTGGTCGCCAATCAGTTACCACCCAAAGATCTGATGCGGGATGGCGTGAAGCAGATTGTGCCTGGAGCGTTCCTGGCCGAAATTCGGAACATTGCAGCCAAGGCCGAACGAGCGGCTGCCCTCCAAGGTGTTCGCATTTTGAAGGGCTGGGCTGTACCTACCGAATTGGCGGAAGCCACGCACAAGGCACTCCAAGGGATTCAGCGCGAGTGGAACGATCAGGTAGATTACTTGGTCGGAGAGCTGCCCACCGCGTATGCGACTCAGCAAGCCGCCTATCCAACGTGGGCAAGCATGCTGAAGGACGCCCAAATGTCGCCCGCCCAGGTCCGTTCGTCGTTTAGCTTCTCCTGGACGTGGCTTGAGATTGCGGCTCCCCGCAATCACGCGCCAGCGCTTGGTGAGGGGTATGCGTCTCTCGGTGCTCAGGCATTTGAAAGCCTGCTCAAGGACATCGCAACTCCGGCTGCGCGGTTGCTCGTCACTGCTTCAAGGAAAGACCAGGTGACCCAAGCGACACTGAATGCAACGCGACGGCTTGTTAGCAAGCTCAGCAATTTCGCGTTTCTCGACCCGAAGATCGGCCCCGCTGTGGACGCAATTAACGGGACGCTCATTGGGATTCCCGACGGTCGACTCGACCCCACCAGCACGTTTGCGTTGCGAGCCGTTCTGAGCGCGCTGCGTGATCCCGACCAGTTGTGGAGCTATGCATCGCTACCCGAAGCGGCCCCGCCGCAAAAGGCTTTGCAGCTCGCAGGCGGGATGCTTCCCCTCAACTTCTGAGGAAAACATGAATCTGAGATCCATTAAGTCAAGCCTACCGATACTGGTAGGAATGCTGCTCGAAGACGCTCGCGAGTGGCTGGAGCAATCGGGGAAGGCGCTCTCTGTCACCTTCGGTGGTGACCGGACGTCTTCGTCGGGCGACGGCCAGATCAATTTCCAGAGCATCCCCGTGCCTACCGGCACGGCGGATGCGGAATTGGCTGCAATCGTCGATACCTATGTCGCTCTTGCTGTTCATGAGGTTGGGCATCTGGAGCACACCGATTTCGCTCCGTTTCAGGTCCCGTCCCTAGAGAGAGTCATTGCCAATATCCTGGAGGACCGTCGCGTCGATGCATTGCAGTTCAAGCGGTGGCCAGGATTCAAGGCCACCTTCTATCGAAAGGCAACTGTCAAGCTTCGGATCGCGCAAAGTCTCGTGCCGACACCCTCAGACACAGACGCCACGACTATGCTGAACTACTTGCTTCTTCGCTCTGTTGCCGATCAGCTTGGTCATGACGACTGTCTCGGCTTTGCTGAACTGGCTGCGATGGAGGTGGACCGGCGGTTCGGTGCCAATGTCCGAATGATGCTCGATACTCACGCAAAGCTGGCTCCAATGCTGCGCTCGACCGAGGAATCATTCCAAGCCGCAGCAGAGTTGGTCGCACTGTTGAAGACAGCTGCGCAAGAACCAGAGGAGTCAGAACCCGAACGTGGGAATGACACAGATGACGCTGATTTGCCTCCCGATGCAGACGAAACAGAGGCACAGGCAGAAGCATTGGCAAGCGAGAGCGGGGCATCGCAATCCGCAGCCGATCAACGCGTCACTGGCAATTTGGACGAAGAAGATGAGTGCGGGGCGGAGGGCGAGCAGGGGGCAGATTCCAAAGCCACCGAGTTCCGAAAGGCGCTCCGTGCTGTTCTAGAGGACAAGAACGTACCCGATGTGGCGGAACTTCAGCGGGAGGCCGAAAACGAGGAGCTTGGTAAGAGCATCGAGTCCGCGGTCTCGTCTGGTGATGTCGAGACGGTCACTTTCAATCCTCGTGAGCTTCAGATGGACGGCACAGCCCAGCGGTGTCTTCCGCCCAAAGGGCCGATGCCGAACCTGGACCGTATCCGTGCATCGACTGCACTTCTACGCAGCCGTATGGCGGTGCTCCTCGAGGCTGAGTCAGATGCAGACACCGTGCGAGCAGCTTCTGGTCGCAAACTGGCTCCCTCAGGGCCTCGTCGTGCGTTGCTGGGGGATCCACGGGTCTTTTCCCGACGTACTGACGGCGTGTCTCTGAGTACCGCCATATCGATCCTGCTCGACGTCTCTGGATCTATGAAGGATCACGGGCGGCTAGAGATTGCTGTTGAGGCTGCCCTGGCAGCAGCGATGGCTCTGCAGCCATTCGATGAGGCCTCGCTGGCGATCTATTCGTTCCCGGGAAATGGGTGCTTGAAGCACTTCGATGAGTCTATTCGAAGCGCCTTGCCCAAGTTCGCGCTGTCGACTTGGGGCTCAACGCCAATGGCGGAGGCCATCCTCATCGCGACCGGTGAGCTGGTCAAGCGTGACGAAGCGCGCAGGATTCTCGTCGTCATCACGGACGGCGAACCCGATAACGCTCCGGCAACTCGTGCTGTCGTCCGAGGGATGCAAGCTGCCCAAGTCGAATGCGTCGGGATCGGTATTCAACTTCCGGCCATCACGGGGATCTTCCCTTGCTCCCGAGTCATTCAATCAGTTGACCAATTACCGCAGGCTCTGATGGCCACCCTCAAAAACCAAATCCTTGCAGCAGCGTGAGGGATATCCATGAAACTCGAAAAGGAAGACATCTTGCGAATGGCAGAGGGACATTGGTCGTCAGTGATGGCGGCACTCGTACCCTCGGTCGACTGGGCGCACCTCTGCGCACGGCCTGATCGAAACGAGACTTCCTGCCCCATTCATGGCGGGAATTCGGGGAAAGCGTTCCGAGTTGGCAAGCAGTTTCAAGTCAATGGAACAACCCTTTGTCACTCATGCGGCCCGATGGATGGCCTGGAATTGATTCGAGCGGTGAACTGCTACTCCTTCCCGCAGGTGCTTGAGGCAATCTATGAGGCCCTCGGCGGCCGCGTAGTTGTACCGGTCGTCAATCGTACGCCAGTAGCGCCAACACCGCTGCGAACACCTGCTGAGGACCAGCAGCTGCGGAACTATCTGGGTCGGGTTTGGAACGAGAGCATTCCGCTCTCGCATCCTGATGCCGGGCCAGCCAGACTCTGGTTCCGGAACAGGGGACTGCCGGGCTGGGTTCCTGCTGTTGATTCGGTCCGATTCCACCGCGCATTGCCCTATCGGCACAAAGAAGAGGAGATCGGGAAGTACCCCTGCCTCGTATCAAGAGTGCTCGATCGTGATGGCCGTCTCGTGACGCTCCACCGTGGTTGGATCACAAACAAGGGAGAAAAGCCTGATTTGCCTGGCGATACCAGAAAGTCACTTCCGATCCCGACTGACTGTCGAGTTATGGGCGCGGCCACGCCGCTTCGCTCAGTGGCTGATGACGTCGTGCTGCATGTGGCTGAAGGCCTTGAGACCACCGCATCGGTTGACGTCATTACGCTTGGCCGGAATTCTGTTTGGTCCTGTCGGACGGCCGGCGGCCTCGCGAATGTCGATATTCCAGCGTCAACGAAACTCGTGTGTATCTGGGCAGATCGCGACCGCGATCAAGTGCGTGGCAATGACACGATCCTCGGAGGTGCTGGTTTGGAGTCGGCGCGCGAGCTGTATTCTCGGGTTGTCGCAAACGGGCTGACCGCCCTGATGATTGTGCCGCCCGACGCGATTCCAAAGTCGAGCAAGAGCCTCGATTGGAACGACATGCTCTTGCATTTCGGGGTGACCCGAATCAGAGAGCATGGCGACTTCGCGACGAGACTCGATGCAGCAATCGCAAATGTGCTGAAAGGCCAACAAGTCTGATCAATGGAAATAGGGCCCCCGCGACAACGTCGCGGGGGCCTTACTGTTTCTGATCTCGTGAATTTGCGAAAGCAGCTGCTGTGCGTAGAAATAGACAGGTGCCACAACAAGCAAAGGAGAACGCAACGTGTCCTTGGCCATTGACCAACAACCTCTCTACCTCAACGACATCAATCGGGTACTCGCCCAGATTGGTCTCTCCCAGTTGACCGCGGACCAGTGCCGGCTCGCCGGCTCTCGATACAAGCACGATGACATCAAGGCTGCCTTGAAGGAGGCGCCAACCAACGCTTCTTGGCGCACATGGCTCCGGGAACTCGTCGAATTCGTGCGCTCTTCGTCTGCACCGACGTCGCAACCGCAGATGCCACCACCGTCTCGGCGGGAGGCGAAGCTCCAGCCTGCCTTGGCGGCCGCGCAAACCCCGGCAGTCCCTGTCCCTAGCAACTGCCAAGCGAAAGAGAGCCGGCTCGCTGAGATCAACCGTGTGCTGGTATCAATTGGCTGTCGCCCGCTCACGACAATCCAGGCCCAGACCCTGGCAACCAAGGTCTCAACCGAGCACCTCAAACGCGCTATTGCCGCTGCCCAAAGTAGTGCCAAGGCAGCAGAGTGGCTCAGGAACGCAGTCACGAAAGTCTCACCCCAAGAACCTGCCCAACCTGCCAATCGGCAACATGACCCGACCAATCGCACGACCTCTCGGACAGCCCAGCAGCGGGACCAGCCTGCTCTACCGCGACGGGCGGCACCCGCGCCAGTCGACTCTCAGAACCAGTCTGACCGGCGCCAGGTCATCGCATACGGGGCAAAGGCCGCGATCGCCTTTACGGAAACTGACCTTCAGCCCCACCAGCAGGAACGTACGGGCTACCTGCGATCGATTCTGATCAAGGCAGCGCAGGCGAAGGATGGGCAGGATTGCAAGAAGGGCGTTGCCTGGAATACCGCAGTCGTGGTCAATCTCGGCCCACATGAGGTTCAGCTGATTGCCGCCGTGCTGTTGAATCGAATCCCGTCTGCACGATTTGCGGGCCATGGGCACACTAATGAAAAGTGGTTCGAATTCTCCCAGATTAGCGATCAGAAATTCAAAGGCAGCCACATGGCTACCTTCTGCGAGGGCAGAGGCAGCCCAAAGATCAATGTTCGCATCACCCACAACGACGTGGGACGGATACTGAGCATGTTCTTGCGCGTATGCTGCCATCAGCTTGGACTGGAAAGTCAGGCAGCACTGGTACTGCCGACGATTCACGCGGTTGCGGCGCAGTATGGAGAGGCGATGAATCGAACTCGGAACGCCAATTGAAGCGGAAACCAAAACGCCCGCCGACGTTTCAACAATTTCCAATCGACACAGCAGCATGATTGAGTCTAGGAAGGTCAACGTAATCAAGCAGCCCTGATTGGCTGCGCGTGCGATGACCAATTGCGATTCACCGAGCGCATCCGAATCCTCGGTGGTCATTTAAGAGGACGAGAACCATGGCAAGAGGCATCAACAAAGTCATTTTGGTTGGCAATTTGGGTGCTGATCCAGAGACCCGGTACACCCAGAATGGTGGCGCAATCACCACCATCAAAGTCGCGACCTCGGAGTCGTGGAAAGACAAGCAGACCGGTGAAAACCAAGAGCGCACCGAGTGGCATCGCGTCAAGTTCTTCGGCCGCCTGGCTGAGATCGCTGGCGAATATCTGAAGAAGGGTCGCCAGGTTTATGTCGAAGGCTCTTTACGCACCGACAAGTACACCGACAAAGAAGGCATCGAACGCTACACGACCGACATCATTGCCAACGAAATGCAGATGTTGGGTGGCATGGGCGGCGCTGAAGGCGGCGGTCGCGAAGGTGGTGGTCGTGAAGGTGGCAGCCGCGAAGGCGGCGGTGGTCGCTGCGGCAATGAACGCAGCAGTGGTGGTGGCTACGAAATCCGCCGCGGTGGCAATGAAGGTCGCGGCGGCGGTGGTGGCTATGGCAACCGCAACAACGATGCCCCGCGTGGCACCCCAGCCCCGCAGCCGTCCAGTGCGCCGTTTGAGGATGATGAGATTCCGTTCTAAGTTTCTAGCATCTGATTATCTGTTGCGTTTTGCTCTGAAGCCCTCTTTTTTGAGGGCTTCACTGCGCTGAGGGGATGTTCGTGGTCACGGCACAAGTGCTATCCGCGCAACTCTGGATCAAATCGGTCTCACGCAATCGTCTATGCTCCCGAACGCTCAAAAGCGCGTTCGGGACGCTTATCCCTCACCCAAGTCATGGCAGCACGGCTGCCGCCTCAGTACCCTGGTCCAAGCCGGTTTCCCTCGGTTCATTGACGGTCCTAGGTCTGACACTCGTTCTCCAACCCAGGCGTTCAGCCCAAGGTAGGTATCCAATGTTGAGTAGTGCTATGCTCCCGCCATCTGGCGAGAACCGGGCGCCATTTGGCGCACACATCATGAAGTCAGCCGTTGTAAAAACTGTTGCCACAACGCTTGGCATCGAGCTGCCGACGTTCCTGGATCTTGTGGGCATCCCAGGTCGCACGTTTGTCCGTCGGGCTCGTGGCTCCCTCACTGATCTTGAAGCCGACCGCGTGTCTCGCGTGAAGCGCGTATGGGCAGAGGCCGTGCGTGTCTTCGGGTCGCCCGAGAAGGCTCGTTCATGGTTGCAGACGCACAACCAGTTCCTTGATGCACAGCCAATCTCCCTTCTTGGGACTGATGCCGGCGCAACCGCCGTCAGTGAAGAGATGGCAAGGATTGCGTGGGGCGATCTTGCATGATCGTCGCCCGCATCACCAAGCGGGCATTTGCAGATCAATCTTTGTCGGGCCGGGGCGCCATGCTGTACTCCGGTCGTTGGCACTCCAAGGGAACACCCATCGCGTACACCGCAAGCACGGCGAGCCTGGCGCTCCTTGAGCTTTTGGTGCATGTTGATCGGAATAGCATCCCAAATGATCTGATGCTCCTGATGTTTGAAATTCCCGACGAGTTCGTCGGAGAGTGCACCACGCTTCCAAAGCGGTGGAACGCCACTCCGCACGCTCCCTACGCCCAGCGATACGGCGACCGCTGGGCCGCTCGCGGCGGCGTCGGGAACGCCACTCTCGCCTTGTCAGTCCCAAGCGCAATTCTCCGTACTGAGCGCAACATTCTGGTAAACCCCTTGCATCCCGAATTTGGGCGCATCAGGCGGGTATCCAGCCGTTCGCTCGCCATCGACAGCCGTCTCTTCGGCTAATCCGTTTGTCCTTCTGAAAAAGGTGCCCGATCGCTCGGGTGCTCAGGGATTCCTATGTCTTCTGATCCAGAGTTTCAGCGAAAGGAGAACCGATGCGAACACAGTTTCCGCTCGTAACGACGCCCTGCGAAACGCAGGAGCAGCTCGTTTCCGTCTTGTGTTCGTCGGACTTTCTCACGGTGCTCGATCACGCATTGATCGGGAACCACTTGTGGGTAGTGCAGCAACATCCCGCGAAGGGACCTGTTCTGTACTGCCATGTCCTGATTCAACGAAGAGCTGGGTGGGCCTACCGAACGATTTCGGAAGCTCATGCCCGCAGCCTTCTTGACTGTCCGCCGCGTTTGCTGGAGCAAGCGCCGGTCACCAACCCCTCTTGGCGCGCCGCCGTTGCTACGGCCGCTGCCTAAAAGGAATCGATATGCATCAATACGTTCTTCAGGGTGCAAACCGCGCCTTGTCCCACCACGAATTGCCCTATGTCTTGGGCGACTTAGTCGATCGATCACCGGTTTCGCGCAGCGTCAATCAAAATTGGTTTCGATTCACTCTTGGTCGCTCCGCGTCGACGCTCATCGTCATCACCTCGCGCATCCGAGAACACAGCTTTTGGATTCATGGCATTGTTCGGGAACACCAACCCGGCATGGGGTTCATCTGCGCAGATGGCCGCGCCTCAACGGGATGTACCCAGGTGCTGTACTTCGGCCCGTCGCGCTGCACAGTTCGATTCCCGCTGCAGACAGTCTTGGAGTTCTCTCCAAACATCAGTGAATCGACACGCCGCCAGTTTGCGATGAACGATATTCGGGTACTCCTCGACTCGAACGAGATTCGGGAGCGTACCCCTCGTCACCGGAGCGCAGCGTGACAGTCTCCAGGCCAATAAACGTATCCTTGGCAGCCTTCCCGGGGCAGTCCCTGGACGCCAGCTTGGCCAAGGCCACGCTGGCAGCGGCCTCAGGCCACGAGTCAATCAAGCCGCTCTCGGCGCAGGACGTTCAGATCTGTCCTCAGGTCTCGACGAGGATGACCGAGGAACTGGCGCACTCGCTGCGGTCGCAGTTTCCAGACTTGCGCTGGCGACTCCACGCCAATGTGTGGGTACGCGAACGGCGAGTGATCCGCGACCTTGCTGACTGGAACGCCGATCGACAGTACTTCGTCGAGCTGGCAACTATCAGCCAAGCCCTGCATGCGGCAGCGTATACCGCTCATGCAGGGCTTCGGTGTCGTTCCTCACTCAGCGAGGCTATGAATGCGACCCGAGCCGCGGCTGACTTGTTTCAGTGCCGTGTCGGCATTGAGGGGCACTATCCCACCAATGGCGATCAGTTTTTGCTCTCAAGTTGGGGCGAATATGCGTTGCTGCTCAGTGCTCGCGTCGACTACGCGATCGACCTCAGTCATCTCCACATTGTTGCCACTGCATCAGGCAAACAAGAGCGAGGACTTGTTTCAGAGCTACTGGCCTCAGAGCACTGCATCGAAGTCCATCTCTCTGGCAACGATGGTACACGTGACCAGCACGTGGCGATCGATGGCGGCGAGTGGTGGCTTGAGCTTGTCAACGCGGCCCATCAGGACGCGACACTCTTTACCGAAGAGATTCGAGAGCGGCAGGTGCTCCGACGCCTTTCTTAGTTTGATCCACTGATCTCACCACGAGACCGCCCCACTTGGGGGCGGTCTTACTCTATCTAGGAAACACCAATGAACGACACGCCTGATCAGAGCCGCGAAACGAATCGCGTTCTATTCGAACGCTTGGCGCTGCAGATCGATAGACTGGAACGAATGTGCGCCGATATCCGAGCAACCCCCGCAATACAGGCACTTCATGAATGGGAAGCCCTCTGGAAGGCCGCATGCGATCGATGGAGTCACTCTCTGCCAGAGCGTCTCCACCTCGCTCCGCTACCGCTGTCAAATCTCAGAGCGACCGTGCTGGTTGCAATCGCCAGGCGAGAGGAAGCCCTGACTGGAGAAAACTGGCGGGAGTTCTGGGCGGAAATCGACGTCCTGCAGGAACGTTTGAATCAGCTTGTACCCGATCCAACTGTCCTTTTTGTCCTGAAGGCGCATCTCGAAGCTGTAACGCGCGAAAGTGAGTCGACAAAAGCACTGGTCTCGGCCCGAATTGGGAAGATCACCGCTGGATTCTCTTTCCATGGGTGGACGACCGAGTCCACACTCTTGAAGGGGCTTATGGCCACTGCCATCGCTCCGAAGAATCCCGTTGGGCCTGAAATCAAACTGGCGCATGAGCATGTGTCCAGGGTCGTCGATCAACATCGATTCCGCTATGACGAGCGGATCGCTTCCGATCGCGCGTTGTCGCTGTGGAAGCAGGCGACATCTGACGAGGTAGTCGAAAACCTTCGAACGAGCATTGCGAGCTCCGGGCTCCGCAGCATGAGATGGTGGCTTGGATTCAAATACAGTCAGACGCCTAAACCGCCAAGGGTGAAAGGATCTACGGTACTCGTCGACGTCAGCGCCTCTGCAGTCAAGACGCAGCAAGGATACAAGTCTGAATCTCAAATCGCCTTACTGACCGGCCTATCGGCCTTTAGTGAGTGGGCTACCGATCACTGCGGCCTCAGTCCGCTCGATATTGAAGAACTTTGGCTATGGGATCGGCATGATCGGAATTTCGAGACCGGCCGCCGCTTTCGCCTTGCTGAAGACATGACCGTTGTGATCTTCGCAAACAAGGTGACGCTGGAAATGTCGGTTCGCCGCGCCGAAGCACTGAATGAGTATTGCTCTCAACCGAGAGATTGACTCCATGAATGTGCTCGTCGGCTTCATGCCGGCGAGCACCCCAGGCCCGAGTGTTGTCAAAAGCCAAGGGGCTTTCGACAGGATTTGGTGCCATGAGCACCTCGCATTGGGGAGCGCCTTCCCCTCATCCTGTAACCACTGGAGTACCCATCATGTCCTGGTATGAACGCATGCGTTCCCAGCAGAGCCGTGGCCAAACCACAGCAAAGCCAGCTCGATTGGGCGGACTCGCCGAAGCCCGGCGTCAAACGCTCGGTCAGTATTTCACACCCGATGCAATTGCTGCGTTGATGTTCGCAATTGCAAAGCAGGCAGTGGATCACCTCGTCAATCCTGACAGTCGGAAGGTCTCAATTCTCGACAACAGCATCGGAAGCGGTCGCTTGATCCAATTCGCTGATCCGTCCATCCACAGCATTTTCGGAATCGACGTCGACACGCCGCTCCTAGAAACCCTTGGAGAAGCACTCCAGGAGGGCGGATTCACATTCCAGTTGAGTCACGTCGGCATGGAGAATGTCGTTCCAAGGGAGTTTGATGTCTGCCTTGCGAACCCGCCGTTCAGTTTGACTTTGTCTAGTCCAAACATGACAGCCTACCCTTGTACATCGCATGGCAAGTTTGGCCCGAACACATCCAGTCTTTCGCAAGACTATGCGCTGCACCAAGCACTCAGTGCAGCTCAGGTGGTCATTGTATTGTTGCCGTCGACCACGGCTGTCCAAGTGGAGGCGGACCCGCACCTTAGTTGCAGGCTCCGTGCTTCAATCCAGCTGCCAGCGAATGCGTTCCGTTCTGAGAATGCATCAGTATCAACACGAATCCTCGTCTTCGGCCCCAACAAGCGTCCCACGACGCCTGTTTCGGTGTTATGGGAGCCGGGCGATCCGATTCCGACGATTCCCGACATGCGGGCGACTTCCCTGGCTGATCGGAAGGCACGACTCCAAGTCCACGCGCACGATCAGGGAACCCCTGTCATTACGAGGCCTGTCACCAGCGATGTTACCGTTCGGCTCACACGGAAGAGACGCATGTTGAAGGTCCAATTTCGATGCGGACTTGCAGAAGCCAAAGGCCTCAACGCGATCATGAGAAGCCACGTGCCGCATCCGCCGCACCCGGCGGAACATCGGTATCCGACAGGCGTCAGGTACACCGGCCAGGGCGCACTGTACCTTGACCACCACCTGTGTTCGGCCGATCCAGTTCAGTCTATTGAGCGAACGGTCATCGGCGCGCTTCAAAGCGAAGGACTGCATGTGGAAGTCGACCCAGGACTGATGCCATTTGTCCGGAAGGCAAAGCGTCGGCTGATTCGTCAGTTGACGCCGTTCGCCAGATTTGCCTGGATAAACAGCAATTCGTTGGGGCAACTCCCCTTGACAGAGCACTTCGAGGTCGTGTCTCCCAAGAAGCAGCTCTTAGCTCCTTTGATCTGGGGTTCGCCCATCGTCCCTGAGTCGGCAACACTGCCTGTGAAGGCTGTCGACACGCCCAAAGGGCGTGGATACTCGGTTTCGTGGAACGGAGCAAGCGCAACGCTCACCGGCGAAGAATTGCTCAAGCGCTTCGCCTTGCCCGAGGTGAGACAAAGCGGCTGGATTCAGGTCGAAGAGGGTCGCCTCGGCAAGTTCCCGAGCTTCGAGTCATTCTTGCGCAAGCGTATGGAGCGACTGGGAATTCGCGACTGGCTTTGGGACTTTCAAGCTGACGACGTGATCGAAGTGATGCTGGGCACGACTGGTGCCTTGCTCGGCCATGAAATGGGGCTTGGAAAATCGCGATTAGCCCTGGCACTGGCATTGATGTCTGTTGGCCGGCACGCCTTGATCGTCACGGAAGCCCACCTAGTGTTCGAGATGCTAGCCGAGATCCGAAAGATCGGATTGTCCAAAGATAGCTGGCAGGTCATCGAGTCCGAGCGCGAGCTTCAGACTCTCCGGAAGATCAATCTCATCTCGTACTCGCGACTCCGGTTGCCGGTGTCCAATACGAAACCGAAGCTGACGTTTGCTCACGCGCTCAGGCGGCAGATCCACACCATTGTTGCCGACGAGGTCCACGTAGCCGCTCATCCAGAGTCGCAGCAGAGCAGGGCACTCGCGATCGTTGGAGCGCGCTGCCGATTTGGGATGACTGGAACACCGATTCCTAACTACCCACGCGACCTCTTGCCAGTCGCGACATGCGTCGTCGGCGCGAACAATCCGCTTCAGCCCTATGGCCATGGTCCACTGTGTAGCGAACGCAATGCCGTCTCGATGGACTTCGTGCCACGAGGTGTCGACGCGTTCCGCGAGCGTTTTGTCACACTGGATTGGGTCACCAACGAGTTTGCTGAGTCGATGCAAACAGGAGCCAAGCGGGAGCTGCCAAGGATTCGCGACGTCCCAGGCTATCGCGAATGGATTCGCTGCATTTTGAAGCGACGGGTTCGACAAGAGCCACAGGTAGCCAAGCACGTCCGAATCCCCGCCTTTCAGACCGTAATCCACGAAGTGGTATTCGATGATGCCCATTTGTCGCATTACCTCGCAGTGGCAGACGATTTTGCAGAGTGGTACCGGGCGGAAAAGGCGCGGTGTCAGCGCGATGGCAAGGTCCTCAATTTGATGCTTCTGATTCGGCGAATCCAAGAACTCACGTTCGCACTGAACTTCCCCCAGCAGCGTCGTGATACTCCATCTTGTTACCGAGGCGGCCTAACGTCGAAGCAGCGCTGGGTGATCCAGCATTGCAATGCACTTCGAGATCAAGGCGAGCGATTCATAGTGTTCGGTCACTCGCCCGGCTTGTTGGATCTTCTGGAACAAGAGCTGGCCAAGCAAGGAACCGTCGCTCCTGCACTTCATGGCAAACTGCCACCGCGGCGGCGCATGGATCGCCTCGACTCGATGTTCCGGAACGGAAGTGCTCACGGAATCTTGTTGAGCTACCAAGCAAACAAGAATGGACTCAATATTGCCCAGGCGAACCGGGTCGTGCTCTATGACCGTGACTGGACTGCTAAGACCGAAGACCAGGCAATCGCCCGGGTGTTGAGGCCAGATCAATCGAAGCAGGTCACAGTCGACTGTATCCATGTTCAGGGCAGTCTCGATCTGTACATGGATCAGACCGTTTCCGCCAAACGCCAGGCAGCCCACGCGGGCCTTGACTGGGGCGAAAGCCAGAGCGGCTCCTTCGTGCATATGGACGAACTCGTCGAACGATACGTCCGCGATCTTGCCACACGACGCGGGTTGGACCCACATCAAGCAAGGAGGCTGATGAAATATGTCGCATAGTCGAGGAGGGCAGTTGACCCTCACAGATACCCACGCCGTTTTTAGATCGTCCGCCCAGTCTCAACCGCAGATTGCGGTGATCCTTGGTCGGGACGAGAAAGATGGACGCGAACGCGTCTTCTTGGATCGGACTATTGCCGGAACTGCCCTTCTGCCAGACGGATGGACCGATACCGGTGCTGTCACGACCATTCTGACACGTCGCTCAAGCTGACCGGTCCCCCCCCCGAAAGGGGGGACCTTTACTATCCGCGCAACTCGCCAGAATTTTACCAAATCCACTCCTGATAGCCTTTACCGGCAATTCCCTGCAGCGGGTAGCTGCCATCACGAAGTATTTCCCGAGGACACGTTGCCTCGGGCAGGGTGTCCTCCTTGTCTTTTGGAGACCCCCATGACTCATCCTCTCTGGATCCGCCCGGCAAGGCACGCTCCTGCACTGGCTACCTGGTTGGCCCCGACGCTCCCACTTTCGTCTCGCCTTCGAGGAGCGTGCCGGTGAGCGCAGCCGTCGAGTATCGCCACTTCGCAATATCCCTTGGCACCATCGGTGGTGAGGAAATCAGAAAGCGCTGTCCCGACAATTTGGACTTCGCTTTGCGCCTACCTGACGAGCTATACCTTGTGTTTGCCGAAGTCGGAAGCACCAGCACCAGAACCAACTCAGGTCAAATTGTTAGGAAGTGGTTCCTGACCGCTGCAGGTACGCAATACAACGTGGTAGCCCAAGCCGTTTACAGCGCACAGGGAGCCCACTCCGGACTCACAAAACTTCGTGGTCGCGACGTGACTCCCGAACGCTACATCTCGCTGTACCGCGGCTTGTTGAAACACGCAGCACCATTCGATTCACTTTCACTCGGTTACTCACTCACGATTGAGCTGCCAGACGAATGGAACAGTAAGGCAGGATTGCCTTTATGCCGCCGAGCTCGCGGCGCACATCCTCTCACTGATAGTAGCCTCATCAGCTCCAAGCTTGGACGTAGCCGAGTACGTTGGGATGCCAACGCATCACCGGCACTGACGGTCGCATTTGATGGCTCGCTTGAGTCCCACGTGATTCTTACATGGCTGTGTCAAGCGCAGTATGAAGGCAACCGAGAACCGAGCTTCCTGCGAGTGGATGACACCACCGCGGAAGCCCTCTACTCAGCGGCACAGTGCATCTCAGGGTGAACGCCCGCCAGGGAGCGATTCCGAATCAGCAGGGGCCAAGTGCCCCTGCGTGATCCAGAGTCGCTGCTACTGAATCGTTGCTGCGAACCCACCCCGGATCCTCATCTGAGTCGGCCGTAGACGGCTGAGATCAGCATCTGGGCAACAGCCCGAACGTTCGTCGAGCGACATCGACGCAATAAGTACACGGCTCAATAGCGCCGTTCTCACACCCCAAAAAGGCAGCAACTGCTTCAGCAGTCATCAGGAACTCACATGGAAACACTTACGGAAACCCGGTGCGACCAAAGCACGCCCGAAGAGGCAGCTTTGACCGAAGCCTCCCGTTCGATCAGCCTCACAGCACAGATTCGGGTCCTCCTCGAATTGATCGTAGACACAATGCGCACGAACGGTGTGGAAATGATCGAAATGGACTACGCGGGCAGCGGAGACTCGCAGGACGAATTCAATGTAGACCCCGAATTCCCAGGCGTGTTCAAGTGGAGTGATGGTCAACCGTCCTCCGACGCAATCAGACAGGGAACGTTCTACGAGATGTGCAAGCACCTCCAAGATCTCGTACTACGCAAGAATAATTGTGACTGCTACGAGGACAATGATGGTGGATCAGGGTCGATATCGGTATTTGCTGCAGGAGAGCTTGTTCTCGACCACCGCGACTATTTCACGGACAGTTACTCAACTCACGATGAAATATCGCTTTCGGCAGATCGGGGCGAAAGTGTCCACGTCGCTAACGCTGACGCCCCGCTTACAGCATCGGCGTCGACAGTGTCCCAGTCTCAGCCCAGTCAGTCACCCCAAAACGCGCTTCCGATGGATATCACCAGGGTTCTAGCCCACTCCCTATCCGATCTGATCGAGCAGCTCGAAGGCGTCGGTATCGCTCTGCCAGGCTGTACAGAGGGCCAGTGGCACGGAACAGAAGGTCTCGACTTCTCAGATGCCTATGGCGCGCTTGCTGGAGCCAAGGCCGCGCATTTGCTCCCCTAACCAAAGCACGTGACGCCTTCTGGACGCACTCAGCGTCAGAGAAGCATCTCGTTCAACCTTTGAGAAACCCAAATGGAATCGAGTCAGCTCGAATACAAACCAGCCACCTCCTGTTCAAGTGCCGAAGCACGCCTCGCGCTCGCAGCCGCACTTCAGCCAACGGAGATCTCGGAAGTCATTGCATGCTTCACGAAACGCAATGACACTGTCGAGATTACCGATATTTGCCCCAGCGAACTGCCGCTCGTCCGCTTCAAAGGCCGTCCCAGACCATTCGGAACCGTGCTGAAGCACATCATTCGGGTGGAGTCAGACCGCTTTGAGGCATGCCAAGGAACGATTACGGTCACCGACAGCCCACGCTTCGCGATTGATCAAATCGGCAAACCAAAGACGCTCGTCGCGCCCTGAGGGCGCACTCAGTCACCCTCACTTCAATCAAAGCCCGAACTGCGCCGCTGGCGCGGTCGGGCTCCCAGAGGAACCGATATGAACCCTTCATCAGTCGGGCACGCGAGTGCCCAGGATCTCAAGTCCTCACTAGACAGACTTCAGCAGCTCACGCAGCAACGATATGAGGCTTATGCCCAAGCCATCTGCGTGTCGTTCTGCATTCTCAAGGCGATCGTCCCGAACGTATTCGCGGTGTCGCCAGAAGTGGAAGCAGACTTCGACGACTCCGGCAATCGTGCCGAACGGCTCCGCGGAATCTGGCTCGAATCCAATACGTGCGCTGGTTACGATGTCCCAGGCCTCGCTGTTGTCTCACGACAAGCACTCATAGTCGGTGATCGGCAGACCAGAGATTTCTATGGCGCGTCGCCCCAACCTGGGGAGCGGCTGGTCGATGCCGTCATCCGGAGAGTCGGCAATGACCTCGGCATCAATGACGTGCAAGCCCGGTCTCTCATGGCAACAGCAGACTTCTTAGTTCAGTTGATTACTTGCCGACATGAGATTGGATCCTTGGCGCGCGATACGGCTCGTGACACCGGCAACGATGCTCCCACACAGACCTCGTGATGCAACATGACCATCCAAACAACACGTACAGAAGGCGAGTTCCGCCGACTACTTGTCGACCGACTCGCTGAGTCCACCGACGCGCGCGACCGTCTCGGCGCGGCATTACTCAGTTTGTTTGCGCATACAAAGCGCCTCACGCTAGGCGACGCAATTCGAACTGCCGTTGACATGGGATTCAACGATGATGACGCTGTGGCAGCGATGGAGCGGCTTGCGCGGCCGAATTCTGCCAATCTGAAACGCTTCTATGTGGATTGCTGGTCCGATGAGATGCGCACGGTCAGCTACGCTGAATTGCAAGAGCGTGCATCTGGTGGAAACGAGGCATTTATGAAGTGGGCTTCCCAGGTCGAAGTTGTCTGGGCGCTCGACCACGCTGATGCGATCGGCGATCACCATTCAGGTCAGGAGTCACAACGCTCATGACCACCGACAATTGTTGTACGCGTCTTCAGACCGCATTCGCTGCCTTTGACTATGCTCACGCTCAGCTGCGCGCAGCAGCCTTTGCTGTCGTTCAGAGTCTCGTGCCAAATGTAGCCACCATTGAGCCTGACATGCACACAGAGTTTGACGACGCCGGCTTGCAGTATCCGCTCTATAGAGGTGCCAAACTTCTTTGTCGCCACTCCAGTGTCTTTGTGCCCGATGAGGATGCAGTGTACTTCGACGGATCATCTCTTGACGCCGAGACCGAAGCGCTAGCATTGGCTCTGCAGGGAGAGAATCCCGAAATGGACGAGACTTCAGCCCGTGAAGCCTGTTTGGCTCAAAGGCTCGGAATCGCGATCACCGATCTCGGCCCACTCACTCAGGCAATCTCATGGCTGTCCCGCGAGCACTTGGGTGATGCCTTTGATATTCCGCGTCCATCGGACGATCAAGGGCTCGCCTCTCGTCCAACCAACATTGACTCCCCGGATCTGGCCGATCTCCTGGAGGACCTTGAATCACGTGACCATCCGACACTCCGTGTCACTCGGACTGAACCAACCGTATGAGCCTTGACGAATCATCTCTGCAGTTGTCAGATGGAGATGGGCCAGGTTCTGCCGACCGAGATCAAGTCCATCAGCGCGCCAGCAGCATCATTGATGCTTGGCGGGATGCCAAATGCATAGCATCTACCTGGGACAGCCTCACAACAAACTACGCCAAGAAGCATAGAGAATACGGCTATCCGTTTGAGCCAGCAGTAGCGCACGAGGGCTACCGGAGGAGATCCATAGACGACGTCTTCCGAGCCAAGCTTGAAGAGCTCGCAATCGATGCCCTCGCTTTTGGTCGTGTGGCCATTGAGGTGAACTTCGCCCAGCCTTTCGATGCCGCCGCCCATTGGGAGATGCTCTGCGTAACCTATCGACCAGAACATGCCCAAACAGCCGCACATCGACAGGCTGCAGTTCAAATTGTCCAATCACTACCGTTTGGGGCTCTAGCGCCATCTTTGCGCCGAGGCAATGCGAAATCTCTCGTCACGGTTCGGCCTGGTGCAACCAGCTTCAAAGTTCCAGTGAATTCACAGGTGTACTCCGACAAGACCACAAGATGGCTCCCCCATGGAAGTCACGATCGTGTCTTGAAACTGGTGAACGCCTTGGCGTTTTTCGGCGCATGGCTCGAGGGTGATCAACACAGCCAGGTTACTGGGGCGATCGAAATGCTTGCCTCTGCAACCAGCGGTTTCTCGTCGCGTCTCAAAGCAAGAGTCGGCCCTGTGTTGCTGACTCTTTTCAGCGAACACCTTGACGTGCGTGTCCCAACCCCAGTCTGCGAAAAGCTCAATGAGTACCTGACTACCTTTGCTCACGAGGAGTTTCAAGCTGCGCTTCGCGACAGATGGTCGCAATGGCGGCCTGATTTGAAACAGTTCTTTCAGAATTCCACCGCTCCGGCCTAGGGGTTGGGCGATAGGCGCAATACCCTAGTGCTGATTCCAACACGTCAACCAAACCCTGCCGGGCGACCGGCGGGGTTTCGCTTTTCTGCGGTCCTCTCGGCAACAAACAATTTCAAGCACTCGTCGCGGTGTTTGCCAGAGAGCCATCCCGAGGCAGCCAACTTCGCCATACAACCTTCGAGGGAGAGCGAAGACCACTCTGCCATCGCGCACAGATGAACTCATTCCCTTGAAAAGCCCGGAAATTCCCTAGGTTTGTGCGGGAGGAAACTACTCGGCGACGGTTAGGCTTTATTCAAACCCGCGTTGCTAGAGTCCGCGGTTACAATTTGTTGCCAACCTCCTTGGGGTCAATTACCAGTGCGAAAACTACCTGTCCGAGTTGCCACTTTTGCAGCGCTCACTATCGTCGGGGCTCTGAATTGTTCAGCCGTAATCGCCGGCACTGTAGGCATTGCTGCTCCGCTGCCAACACTGCTACCTGCTAACGGCCCGGCTTTCGTTGATCGACCGACCCACGTCACATCCAGTGATCGATTCCTCTATGTGTCCGAGCAGGCGACGAATGCTATTCGCGAATGTGAGGTTGACCTTATCGGAGGCGGATGTCCTCGGACTATCGGCATCGCCGGCGGTGGAACAGGAGGCGGCCAGTTTCAGTCGCCTCAACAAACAGTGGTCGTGGGCACTGACCTCTTCGTCGCCGACCAAGGAAACAATCGAATTCAGCGACTGAGCCTCGTCAATGGCGCTTATCAGTCAGAATTCGGCACCGGGGGCGCCGGGCTTGGCCAACTGAGCGCGCCGACTGGGCTGGCTTACAACCCGGGCAACGGCCGCATCTACGTGAGCGAGCTTGGGAACGATCGAATTCAGATGTTCGGCCTTGATGGAACTCCCCTCGCTACGTTTGGCTCACCAGGTTCTGGCGATGGTCAACTGGATGATCCAACGGCCCTGGCACTAGACTCGTTCGGAAATCTCTACGTTGCGGACACCAACAACAACCGAATTGTGGCCTTCTCAGCTGATGGCGTCTTTCTGCGAGTCGTTCGTTCCGGCGTTGCGAGTCCCAAAGGCGTCGCAGTAGACGAGTCCGACTTGATTTGGACGGTATCGCCGACCACTAGCCAGCTGCTTGCGATCAATAGGGCCGGCGATACCGTGGTCGCCTACGCAGCCTCTCGACACCCTGGGAACCACGCCAACAATCTCCGTGAAGCTCGGGGCATTGCAATCTTGAATCCGCGGAGTCCGGGCTATACCAAGGGTCGCCCGCTCGTAATGGTTGCTGACAACGACCAGAGTTTCATTGTTGGATTTCAGATCGGGAACGCAGCTCGCGAGTACCGGCTGATCAAGACATTCCAAACCACTCTTACATCAGCCGGGCAAATAGCACTCGATCGCTTTGACAACCTCTATGTCACGAGCCCACTTCAGGCTCGCGTGCACAAGTACGATAGCAACGGCGCACTGATCGCTTCGTGGGGTTCACAAGGCAGCGCCCCCGGGCAGTTCAATACGCCCTACGGGATTGCCGTCACCACCGATGATAGGGTGTTTGTTTCCGACACTCTCAACCACCGCGTGCAGCAGTTCGATTCAGTTGGTACCTATCAAAATCAGTTTGGAGTGCAAGGCGCTGGCATTGGGGAGCTCAACATGCCAATGATGCTCACGGCAAGGTTTGGGACTTTTGTCGTTGCTGATTCCGGAAACGGCCGAATTGTCTCCTGGACTCCAGGCAGTTTCTTCCAGCCCATCGGCTCTCAAGGAAGCGGGGATGGAGAGCTTAGCCAACCCGCAGCGAGTAGTCTCGACCTCAGGAGCGGCCGGACGTTTATCTCAGACTCTGGCAACAACCGCATTGTGGAATTTGACGGAACTGATTTCCTATCTAACTTCGGCGCCGGCATTGTTGGGACTGCATCCCTAAACAACCCTAGAGGGATTGCAGTTGACCAACGCGGAAGCGTGTTCGTAGCGGACAGCGGAAACCATCGCATCGTGCAATTCAGCGCCCAGGGCGATTTCTTGTCGGAATTCAGTACGCCCGCAAATCCCGAAGGCGTTGCGATCGATGCTGTTGGCCGAGTTTACGTTAGCTTCCTAAACTCCGGCGTCGTGAACGTCTATGGTGCGCTTCGCGGCGGCATTGATGGCATCGGTGTCTACCGCCCGAGTACCAAGACGTTCTTGCTGCGCAGGACCGCTACCACTGGCACGCCAGATCTTTCATTCACGGTACCCGATGCGGAGCCCGGCGATCTGCCGGTCATAGGCGACTGGAACGGTGATGGAGTCGACACGCCGGGCCTACAGCGAGAGAGTGTGGTCTACATATGGGATCGATGGGACAACATCTCGATTGCGAACTCGGTGCGACAAACAGGCGGCGTTTTTGGCGAAAGGTATGCAACGGCTGACTGGAACATTGACGGGCTGTCGGACATCACCAGTCACGAAAGTATCATCGGTGAAACGCGCTTTTACGACGAGATTTTCGCCACCCGGGCTCAGTACTTGTATGTTTTCGGTTCGCCTGCAGGGGAAGCAGTGTTTGGCGACTGGAATTCCGATGGCTTGATCACGGAAGCCCGATATGTTCCCACAACTGGCTTGTTCAGGTTCACGAATCAGCTTGCACAGGGTTCCGTTTCCTTGGATGGGACCAGCGCCATTGGACCTGCCAACAGTCGTCCCCTCGCCGGCGATTGGGATGGCTCTGGACAAGATCGCGTTGGGGTCTTCGATCCGGTGACGAAGTCGTTCTTTCTTGACAGTCAATCCGGAATAGTCCAGATCTCGTTGGCCCCAGCTCAACCCGGTGTTGTTTTCAGCGATAGCTTCGAGGACTTTGTGCCACCAGCAGAAGCTGCGCAGGACATTCCAATTTCCGGTCGTTGGCCACGGTAACGCACCGCAAGTGTTCAGTCACCGAGAGGCTCTACACCGAGCCTCCGGCGAATTGCTGAGACATTGACCGTTCCGGCAAAACGCTTAGCGCATTGAACCTTCGGCGCCGGTCAGCTAGGCTCACAGTCACCTCAGAGCGGGAGCCTATACAGTGAACCTAGGCACACTGTTGAAGCAAGAGATTCGTCGCATCACGCGAATCGAGCTGAACCGGTCGATTCAACCTCTGAGGACTGCGATCGGCTACCAACGTCGTCAGATTGCCAACACGAGGGACCTCATTAGATCGCTCCGGCACCAGGTTACAGTCAGCAGTAAGACGCCCGTCGATGCGAACAAACAGCGCCGTTTTTCTCCATCGCGGCTAGCGATTCTTCGTTCAAAGAAGGGCCTCACGATGGCGCAAATGGCGGACCTGGTCGAAACCAGTGTTCCTACTCTGCTCAAATGGCTTGCGGGCACGGCCAGGCCGAGTGACGACCAGTTGCATCGGCTCGCATGGATTAGGTCACAGGGGAAGAGGGAGCTGGCAAGACACTTGGCCAAGAACACTCGCCAGTAGCTGGGTGACAAGGGCGAATGTCAAGAGCTGCGCCAAGGTGGCGCGTAAGCGTCCGGCCAGCCCACCTTCCACTTCGGCGGCGACGGTGCTTAGGAACTAGCCGGCTGCCAGGTGTGTGGCAGCAATTCGCCGATGCGGCTGTTCAGCTGCGTCGGCAGTCGGGTGAGTACGTCGCGCAGGTAGGCGTGTGGGTCGTGGCCGTTGGCTTTGGCGGTTTGGATCAGGCTCATGACGTTTGCGGCGCGCTGGCCGGCAAGCAGCGAGCCCGCGAACAACCAGTTCTTCCTTCCGACTGCCACGGGCCGGATCGCATTCTCGACCGGGTTGTTATCGATGGGGAAGCGTCCATCGTCGAGGTAGGCCGTGAACGCCGAGGTTCTTCGCAGCAGATAGTCAGCCGCTTTCGCGGTAGCGGATCCGCCGTTGATACTCGGGCGCAAAGCCGCGAGCCAGGCGATCAAGGCCTCAACCTTTGGCCGCGCGTACTGCTCGCGATGCACGTGGCGTTGCTCGGCGGTCATTGCCTCGGCCTCGCGCTCGACCGCATAGATCGAGGCGATACGCGTCAGAGCTTCTGCGGCCAGCGTGCTCTGGTTGGCCTCGTGCAGCTCAAAGAACTTGCGGCGCGCATGTGCCCAACAGCCGAGTTCGCGCATCGGCGTGGACTGGAACAGGGATTTGTAGCCCGCGTAGTCATCGACCACGAGCGCCCCGCCGTAGTCGGCAAGGAATCGTCGCGCGTTGGCACCGCTTCGGTTTTCGGCGAAGTCGTAGACAATGATCGGCGGTTCGGCGATCTCTCCGCGTCGATACGCGAACAGATATGCGTTCTGGGTCTTGCCCTTGCCCGGAGCCAGCACCTGGACCGGGGTTTCATCAGCGTGCAGCACGCTCGCCCGGTGCAGCTCGCTGCGCAACGCATCGACCAGCGGCTGCAGCGCGAAGCCGGTGGCACCGACCCATTCGGCCAAGGTCGAGACTGGCAGGGTGACGCCGCTGCGCGCGAGCATCTCGCGTTGGCGGGTCAGCGGCAGGTGGTCGGCATACTTGCTGATCAATACATGCGCGAGCAGGCCGGGTGCGGCGATGCCGCGTTCGATGATCGCCGGCAGCGTCGGCGGCGTGTGGATCGTTTCGCAGCCGCGGCAGGCGAGTTTCGGGCGGATGATCTTGCGCACGAAGAACTCGACCGGCTTCACGTCGAGCTTCTCACTGATCTCTTCGCCGATGCAGTGCAGTTCACCGCCACAGACACCGCAGCTGCACGACGTCGGCTCGATGCGTTCTTCGACACGCGGCAGTTCCGGCGGCAAGGGCTGGCGCTTCGGTTGCGCCCGTTCGCGCGGTGGCGACAGTTGTTCCAACTCGGTCTCGACCATCGCGAGATCGGCACCGATTGCGGCGTCGAACATGGACTGCTGCGCAGGATCAAACTTCTCGGAACGCGCCGCAAACTGCAGTCGCTGCGGCACGGCAATGGTGTGCGTCAGCTGCTCGATCTTCGCCGACTTGAAGCGGATCTCGGCGTCGCGCTTGGCGATCACCTGTTCCCGGCTGGCAATCACCGCATCAAGACTGGCGATTGCCGCATCGCGACTGGCGATCACCGCATCACGCTGCGCGAGCTCGGCGCGCAGTTTTTCAACTTCGGTGAGGTGATCAAGCGCCGCCTTATTCATCAGCACAATTTACCTCGCGCACGCGTGCGCGCGATGGCCAGATGACGTCAGACCAGGGGCTTTTCAGCGGCATCACACCAGTCGCGGCACATCCTCAATGCGCGCCGACAAACGCTGCCAGTCGACCCCTGCGATCAACCACTCGAATTGCTCGGTACTCACCGTAAACAGCTCTGCGCCGGCTCGTGGCCACACGAACTGACCGCGATGCAATCGGCGGGTGCACAGCCACACGCCCTGCGCGTCCGCGCACAGCACTTTCAGGCGAGTCCCGGAACGGTTGCGAAACGCGTAGGCCGCGCCATCAAAGCCGTCGCGTCCAAATTGCGTCTGCACCAGGACCAACAACCGATCCATGCCACAGCGCAGGTCGATCGGCTTCACTGCCAGCCACCAGCCAGTAGGGCGCAGCATCAGCGCAGGCCCCGCAGCACGCGGCACAGCCAATCCGCATCGACGTCCACAGGCAAGCGCATCTGCACATCGCCCAGCCTGATCTCAATCTCCTTCGCGGCCGACGTCGAGTCCACCACCACCGGAACCAGCGCCGGCTCCGTAGCCCGACGCAGCCGAGACCGCCAGTAGTCCAGCGTCGACAGCTGTACCTTTTCCTGAACGCACCAAGCGCGCCGACTCAGCCCGCTCCGCTCAAACGCCCGAATCCGCTTCGCCCACAGCTTCTCTTTCGACATCGCCAGCTCCCCGCAGAAATGCGCAAGCGTGCGCGGTCGAGTCAGATGATGGAAGGTGGCTTGGCCGGACGCTTACGGTGGCGCGGTGCCCATGGCGCAATTCAAGCGCTGATCTATTCTGCTAGATCGGAAAAGTGTCGATAGTGCCGCAGCGATAGACTTCGCGAGTTGCGCGATTTGTCATTCTGAAGTAAGGAGAACGCATCATCGATGAAGAACGGTACGTGAATTCCTATGTCAGATCAGAGCTCGGTATGAATGGTGTTGTTTGGATTTCGGCAAGCCTTGCAAACTGCAGTGTCGACACGCGAGATGCATCCATAGCGCGTGAAGTGAGTGAACTTGTACCTGAGGTTGCCATATACCGTCGCCAACCGGCGCCCGGTGTCGTCTTCGCTAGTGTATTCAACTGGATGGCAATTGTAGGATTGAGCGCCGATCTACTCGCCCTCGGCCAGGCTCTTTGGAAAATCAAAGAAAAGGTCGACGCATCGGCCAGGGCCAATCCTAACTCCGACCCATTCATGATCGTCCAGATCTGTTCTGGCCCTAATCAATTCAGGCAGATTGTAATCCGACCGAGCGATACGAGCGAAAACCAGTGCCTTGACGCCCTTCGAGAGGCAGTACATGAACTGACCGGGGTCCACGTTCCTCAGTTTGTCGACAAAGACGCCCTTATCCGTCGAATCGAGAGTCATGGCGGCTGGGTGCGCGTGCGTCACTACGGCGATTCGAGCTGATCCTGCGATGTGTGCTCGCGTGGAGTTCACCCTATAGCGAGCCGCGACATTGATAAAGCTCTCCAGAGCCTCTTAGCGACGTGTCCGAGATACCGGAGCACAGTCACTCTCAAACCGACAACTGGCGAGCCTCCTGTCGGTTCGCGAAATCCGCGAAATCCGATGCCGCCAAACGATAGTCGAGGAAATCAGACCGCGACCATGCCAGCTGCTACCAGTCACGGTTTCGCCAATAAGGTCCAAAACGGCCCGTCCGTGATTAACCCATGTAAGCACCTTCTCGGAGCGCCTGGCTCGCACGGTCTAGCCGCTGCTTCGGCTTGCACATCATGGATCGCCAAGAAGACGTCTGGTCGTTTGCTGGTTTGCTGTCCCTATGCAAGAATTGGGTACCGAATAGGTGGCTCGAGTTGACGGCTATGAAGCGGATTCCTTTGTCTATCGCAGGCTTGTTGTTCGCTTGCTATTTGGGGTACCTGCTCTTGGGCAAGCGAGCAACTGACCATGAGCTCGACACTTACCTCGGTTATGTCAATGAGGCTGCACTGTCGTTTGAGGCCGATAGACTCGGGTGGATCTTTGTTGCTTTCGAAGCCCAAGTCCTCAAGGTCAAGACGAACAAGAATGTCGGCTCGGATGCCATAGACGCGAAGTTGGCCTGTTCGCAGCCAGCCGTCCAAGGAGCGAAAGTGTTGAAGATCGAGATTTCGCAGGCGATGACTGGTGAGGTGCGTTCGTTGATATCGTGTGCGTTTCCTTCCGTTTGATTCAGCATGGCAACCTCGCGCAGCGAGACTTGTTGCCTGCCTCGAAGCGGTCAGAGGTATAGGTACCATTCTCTCTCTGCTTAAGCTGGTTAACCGTACCCGGGCGATCGATCGACGGCCACGCGGTCCCGTCCGTAGGTCCGACTAGTTCTGCGGCTCCATGCCATTTGCGGTTTTTGCCCGCAGCTTCGCCATGGCATTGCTTCCGGCCTTCGCCTTTTTCGCGTAGTGCCTCACCATGCGCTCGGATTCCCACCCACCTGCGTAGGCCGCGTCGGACATCGAGAATCCAGCTTCGATCAGGTCGATCGCCGACCCAACGCGCGCCGAGTGACCTGTAATCCTCCGATTGATATCTGCGCGGAGTGCCCGGCGACGCATGATGCGTGCAATCTGGTCAGGCGTGATGTGCGGCGCCGGCGGCTCGATCTCTCCTCCGCCGGCGCCTTGGTTCGTCGGTTCTCGCTTGGGACGACCACCAATTGGCAGAAAAACGTAGCCACCCTCAATGCCGGACTTCGCACACCATTCGGAGATCGCGTTGTGCGTTTCATTGCTCACGAATCGGTAAGCACCAACGCCGTCTTGGTCAGTTTTCGAACGGCCGACGAAGAGCGTCCAGCCGCTTCCATCGCCCTTGCGCTCGAAGTCTTCGAGTTGCACCGCGGCGAGCTCCGACTCTCGGCAGAGCGTGTCGGAGGCCAGTCGCAAGAGCGCAGCGTCGCGCAAGTCGCGGCGCTCGTCCTCTTTCGATCGCCGCCGTGCGCCCGTGCCCTCGGGGGTCCCCTCAATGACGCCGAGGACGGCGTGCACGTCCGCCGACGACAATGGCTCGGTCTGGCGCGGCGCGAGCTTTTTCCCCTTGCGTAGCCGTGCCTTCAGTACTTTCCAGTCCTGCGCCCAGTCCTCGTGCTGCGTCGGATCGGGCGCCTTGGCACCGGTATGAACTGCGCGCACCGAATACACGTACCGCGTGATCGTGCTGAAGCGCCGCCCGAGCGTCACCTGGTCGTTGAGGAATCGCATCAGGTCCGGCCCAGACACCGGCACGGCGCGCACGCCCGTGCGATCACACCACGCGAAAAAGGTCTGCCAGTCGCTGCGAACGGCTTTGACCGTCGCGGAAGCATTCCCGGCGGCGAACTTGGTCTCCCAGCGCCGGATTCGCTTGCGCAGTTCATCCGTGCTGACGTCAAAGCGCGTTGCCTGCCGCACCTCGATGGGCGCGTCAGACCAATCCACGCCGATCAGGCTGTCTGCCACCAGCAGGTCGACGTCGGGCATCATGGTTCCTCCGGCGGTGGCGTCGCGTTCGTTTCGAGCGGTACCCAGTGGAATCCGCAGCGTTCGAGTTCGGCGCGAATGAGCGCATGACCAGCCGGCGTGTCGAGCGGTTGCGGTTCGTCGACGAGCTCCCACCAATCCGCGGCCATCGGCGGTGCGTAGGCGAGGTACACGGTCGAGGGGTTGTGCTGTCGTGACGGCCAGGCCAGCACCGGCATGTCGCCGACGCCGACGCGGATCAGGTCCTCGCGCAGCCGTGCCGCTTCGGTGTGCGTCTTGTGGTGGTCGGGCTCGGCGATCAAGCTGGCCACCGCAACGCTCTCGGGACTATCAGCGGCGAACAGCATGCGCAGCCCCGGCTGGCCCAGCTCCAGCACTGGCGCACCGTCACGCCGCAGGCGCAACCGCACGGCCCGCATGCCGGCAAGCGTCGCGATGTCGACGCGTACGTTCCGCGCGTCATCGGGTTCGACGTAGCGCAGCACCACCTCCCATAGTGCGCCGGCGAAGTCGCTGGCCAGGTAGAACATGCCGAACGGGCTCTTTTTGCCGCCTTCGGGATCGACCAGGGCGAGGCGCGCCTTGGAGAACGGGTTGGCGCTCAACGGCGGGTAGTCGGCGTGGTAGACATGCCAGTAGATCGGTCCTACGGCGAGCGGCCGCATCGCCGGCGGCTTGGACACCCAGGGCTTACCAGCCGGCATGCGTTTCCTCACCGTATTCGCGCTGCGCGGCCGCCAGAACGCGATCCGGGTCGGTGGCCAGCACATCGGCCGGCCGGCGCTTGTCGAGCAGTGCGTGCGGGCTGTAGAGCCATTCGGCCTGGCTCCACCCCGTACCGTTGCCGGGCGGCAGGATCTTCAGCAGCGCCTCGATGACTGGGAGGAGGGCGCCTCGGTCGAACTGGCACGTCGGATGGCGGTAACCGCGCTCGGCCGGCACCCACACGCCGAGCAGGCGCTTCGCCTTGCGCAGCACCGCTGCGGCTTGTGCCGGGTTTTCGAGCTTCTTTTCCTGCTCAGGTGAGCCGGAAGCCAGGTCCCGCGCCGTGCCACGGCCGAGCAGCTCGGCGACGCCGGCGGAGTTCAGCCAGGCCTTTGCCAGCTCGGTGCGTCGCGCCGCGCTGCCGTCGATCTCCTGCGGAAGGGCGGCGGCCGCAGTCTCCGCTCCGGAGCGCTCCGCGGGGATCTGATCCACGATGACGCGCAGCTCGTCGGCCGCGGCCGCGACCTCGAGCAGGACCTCGTCCTCTTCGGAGCCGCGCACCCAGCTGCCGAGCAACTCGACCAGCGTCGTCTTCGGCGGCGGCTCGACACGCTCCCATCGCCCCTTGCCCTGCACTCGAATGTAGCCTTGCACCTTGACGTTCACGACCGGGGCCTTGGCCACGTCGCGCGCGATCACAAAGCGCAACGCCCGCGGGAGCCGCATCATCAGCTCCATGACCTGGATCACGGGCAGCGCTTGTTTTCCCTTGGCAGGGGCGTACTGTAGGGCGCGGCGGAACACGCGCACCTCGTGGGCGCCGAGTTTCGGCAGGCTTTCGACCTGGTCCGCGTCGACCACGCCGCTGTCGGTCAGCCGTACGGCGTTGTCCACGCCGACGGCGACGAATTCGAGCTGCTGCGGCTGCGCCATCGCGCTTGCTCCTGTTGATCGCGGCGAACGGCCGCGGATTTCCCAATCCTAGAATATTCTCGTTATCCTGTCAAGTTGGCGGATAACCGTCAATTATTTGGTATTGTCTGGCGCCTTGTGTAACGCAGTACGTAACATCGAACGCAGTAACACTTGCGCGCGCGAGGGCAACCGCTTTACGATCAGCTAACCTTGAGAGGAGCTCACCGATGGCCAGCACTCACGACCACGACGCCGAGATCGAGGCGCTCCTCGAAGACCGCCTGCAGGAAGTGCGCGAGGAATGGCGCCAACAGCACGGCCTCGTGCCCATGAGCCCGGTCACCGAAACTGACGTTTCCGAGATTCTGCTTCTGCTCGCCAAGCATGGTGTGCCGCCCACCGTACGCGCCGTGCGCGACGTGGTCGGCGCCGGCAGTCTCAGCGCCTTGACCCCGATGGTTCGCGCAGCGTGGATCCGCAAGGAGCTGCCGCAGCGCCTAGCCACGTTGGAGCGCGGCCAAGCCGTTCCGGACCGGCTCCTGCAGTTCTGGGATCTGCTGCTCACCGACGCCACCGCCAAAGCGAAGGAACTTCTCTACCGCCAGACGCGGGAGCTCGACGAGCGCCGCGCCGGCCTGGACGGGCGAGAGGAAGCCCTGATGCACAAGGAGCGGGTGATCGACGAGCGAGTAGCCGGGTTGGTTGCCCAGCTCGGCACGGCCGAAGCCTCGGCCTCTGAGCTTCGCGCCGCGCTCTCTCAACGCACCCAGGAACGTGACGCGCTCCAAGCACAACTGCTGTCCGCCCGCGATGTTCATGTCGTTGAGGTCGGTCAGCTACGGGAAAGACTGGATGTCGCCGAAGCTAACGCGGCCGCCGTCCGCGAGCGCCTAGCCATCCGAGAAGGAGAACTCGGCGCTCTCCGGGTTCAGCTAGCCTCCGAGACGCGCCGCGCCGACGACGCCAAGGTGCTGGCCAACGAAGCAAGAACTGAGGCCACTGCAGCAACACAGCGCGCGGATCGCCTCGTCCTCGAGCGCGCGCAACTCGACGTCGAACTTGCCGGCACTCGATCCGAGCTCGCCATTGCAGGTCAGGCGGTCAAGCGCGCGGAGCAACTCGACCAAGAACTCAAGCTCCTTCGCACCGAGCACTCCGAGCTTCGCACCTCCTATGACTGCCGCGGACGCGACCTCATTACGCACCAGGCGACGATCGCGCAGCTCAGTGCAAATGCTCGTGTCGCTGAGCGGATCGAGGTTGAACTGAAGGGCGCGCGGGAAGAGCTCAGGAGCGTCATCCAGGATCGTGACTCGTTGCTACGCAATCCTCCCGTCCTACTTGCGCGCATCGAGGCAATGGAGGCCGTGCTCCGGCAGATACTCCTCGCAACGTCCAACAACAGCGACCAGAGGAGCGGCTGACCTCTCCTTGCTGGGGCCGCAATCGAATCAATACAGTACAACCAGAAATGGACAAATATCGCGTCCTAACCGCTTCGATCACCCGAAGGCGTTGGAAAAGTACTGAAATACAGGCAGTCTCACCCTGACCGCGCAGCAACACAACCGATTCGGGACTTGCCCGGTCGGCAACCCGCTAATTTTGTCGCCAGCATGCAAAGCATGTTCAAACGAGGGCTTGGCCAACTCTCTGTAGCTTTACGAACCCGCCGAATGCGCACTTGCGACACGATTCACGGGTGAGTTGCTGGGTCGCGCCACGATAAGCGGAAACGACACGATTTACGGGTAAGTTGCTGGCTCGCGCCACGATAAGCGGAAACGACACGATAGTCGGGAGGAATGCCATTGCATAGGGTGTGACAACGCGGACTGAGGGCAAACCATCAAACAGGTACCGCACCTTAATGGTGTCTGGATTGCGATGTGTGACGGATGGGTTTCCCCACATATATTGGACGCACCTGACTGTGATCTTGTTCTTGTCCCCATCCCCGAGGGTATCCCAACCCACGACGCGCTTGTCGGCTACTGGGCGGGCATGTTGATCGCCGGCACTCGTGCGTCGACCGCCAGGCAGGCCCTGCAACAGGCCAGCGAGCTGATCTCGAAATACAGACTCAGCGCAGAGTCAACGCAGTCGCTTCGAATGAGTCACGGATGACGAAGACCCCGCCGGCGCGAAAGCTATCAGGCTGCAGCGCACGAGCCGACCCCGCAAGACCCGAACGGATCGGGTCGCCGTGGGGTCCGGGCGAGACTCCGAGACTTTGACTCTTCTGGCGCAGTCACTTTTCTGCCCAACTCCCGAAGATCGCCACTGAAAGACAGCCTATGCAGACGAAGCATTCGAGCCAAGCGGTCCGAAATCCTCCGAATGGCTCTGCGGTCCGACAGGCTGTTCAGGTTCTGGTCGTGTTTCGTCCCAGCAGCGGCCGCCCACGCTTGCGTGCTTGAACGAGGGGTTAGGACGCGCTGCGAGGCCAAACTCTAATCCCACGTGCGCGGGTGACCCGGCCCCCTGAGCCGTCTTCTGCATCTACCCACTTACTTTGCATGTACTCAGCCTCGGATTCGGTGCGCTGAGTCCATTGCCATTTGGTCAGTGAGCCTGTTTTTTCACGTCCGCCCCAAGCCGCCTCGAAGTCGTCGCCGTTCGTTACGACCAAGAAGTCCGTCTTCTCCCTGTGTAGGTGCTTTGCCCCTCGAAGGAACAACAGGGTCTCTGCTGAGCCAATGGCAATAAAGTCCCAGTCCGAATGCTCAGTTGACGTTCCGTTCGCGCGCGAACCAATGAGCCAGACCGACCTGAGATCCGGACTTGCGGCAGCTAGTTCCTCGATGAAAGGTAGGATCTGACTGAAACCGTGTAGGGGATCTGTTTGACCCAGTGAGCACGTAGACAGGCCAATCCCCAAACTGCCTCCTTCCGTCATTGAGGGCAATGCAGTCATCCGGGCGCACTACCTGTACTGAGGCCGGCGGGCTGCATCTAGCCGCAGCCGCTGCCAAGTTCTGATTGCATCTGGATCCATGCCCAAGCAATGCAACGCTCTGCATCGCCCAGCCAAGCTGACGCATCCGGGTACAACGCGAGCGCAACATGCGGAATAACTGCCAACCAGGGGGCCTCAGCGGGCTCTCCGGCTCGCGTGCTGCGCGGGTTACCGGGCTCTTCGATCATATGTAACATCGCCCACATATCCACCCCGGCGTCCCGCGAAATAGCCAGCGCAATCGTCACCAGCGCAGGTCCTCCAGGCGGCCGGATTGCCCAACACGCCGTTTGATCGGCCGGGCCTGGCCCTTCCAGTCGACTCAGTTGCATCAAGCCCGACGGAGTCGGCAAATCCACGACACCATGTTTCTCGCATTCCCGGATCATCGGCACCAGCTCGCGCAGAAACGATTCCGAAACCTCCGAGCGCGGAGACCAGCGGGCGTGGCCAGTCGTAAGCGTAATGTGATTCAGGCGAGTTAGCATGGATCCACGGTCAGTACGGTGCGATTAATCATAGCGAGAACTTTTCAACGATCACACGTCATCCAGCGAAAACAGGCGACCAAGGCCGAGACGCAAGCCAGGGACAATTGCACGCTCGCGCTATTCAGAGCGCCCACATTGACTCGGCCAGTGGGTCAGAAGAAGTGCCGTTGACATGTAGCCTAGGAATCGGGCACGCTCCGAACGTTTCGTCGCTTTTGGGGGCACCGTGATTCCCGATTCAGACCTGAAGGAAATCCTACCCCCATCGCCGATCACCGCGCCCTTGGCCACCCAGGTCCACAGCGGAATCCCGATTCCCAAGGCCAAGCGCGTCACAATTTTCAGCCCCGATGAGTGGGAAGCATTCATCGAAGAGTGGGCCAGTTCGCTCCAGCAGCACTACCTCAAGGTGCGGCGCTTTGGCGGCGCGGGCGATTTAGGAGTAGACATTGCAGGATTCTGCACCACGCTCGGGTTCTCGGGCGCCTGGGACAACTTCCAATGCAAGCGGTATGACCACCCGTTGCGCCCCAGCGACATCTGGATCGAGATCGGCAAGATCATCTACTACTCGTTTGTTGGTGAGTACAAGCCCCCTCGGTTCCACTACTTCATCTGCCCAAAGGGCGTAGGCACAACATTAGAGAAACTACTTAACAGGCCAGATGCGCTGAAGACGAAGGCTGCCGAGAACTGGGATGACCATTGCTTGCTTGGACTCACCAACACGCGCCAAGTCACTCTCGACGGAGACCTCAAGACATACTTCGACGCGTTCAACTTCTCGATCTTTTCTTCCCGGTCAACAGTCGAAATCATCGAGCAACACAGCGCAACCCCATTTCACGCGGTACGATTCGGTGGCGGCCTACCGCCCCGATTCGCTCCAGAACTACCGCCCGACAGTCCTCGCTCGAACGAAAGTCGATACCTCCGCCAAATCCTTGACGCGTACGGCGACCACTTGGGAGTCACTCTGTCCGACGTCGCTGCACTTGACCCGCACGTCACTCTTAAACGCGACTACCTGCGACAACGCGAGAGATTCTATCACGCCGAGTCCCTGAAAAATTTTGCACGCGATAACGTCCCTGAAGGGACCTTTGATGCCCTGCAGGAGGAAATCTATCAGGGCGTTGTCGATATATGCGAGACAGCTCACACGGATGGACTAGCCCGCATGAAGGCGACGATGACTCAGGCCGCCGCAATACATGCGGCTTCTAACCCCCTTTTCCCTGCGCTCAAGACTCAAGATCGACAAGGCATCTGCCATCACCTCGCCAACGAAGATCGATTGCTATGGGTGCCTGGAGATGCCTAGTCCCCAAGTCAAGAACCCATTCAACAGTCCCCTTGAAACAGGAGTTCGCGCTCTCACCATCCTAGTTGAGGCGCACCCGGCTGAGTACGACCTGCAGCGGCTAGTCGAACTGGATTACCTCGTAGTTCACTCTGGCGATGCCGGAGGCCCGGCAAGTCTACACGCTCCCCTGCCGTTACGCGCTGGCGAGCTCCTTGTCAGGCGCGGCCTGATTGAAAAGGGACTCGCTCTAATGATGAGTCGAGGCCTAATTCGACGCAACTTAACCGGCGAAGGTTTTCGCTACTACGCTGACGATAGCGCTGGACCCTTCATTTCCGCTCTTACTACACGCTATGCCCGCCAGCTACGAGCACGCGCAAACTGGGCGGTCAACCGATTCGATGGGGTCCCGACCGACGATATTCGCCGTATCACACACCGGCTCTTTGAGAGGTGGTCAAGCGAGTTCCAGACTACCAAGCTGCCGGGAGGCACAGCATGATTCATGGTCATCTCCAGCTTCGCCGGGTCGTCTTCAGAGGCGTTAACCGTGAATCGCACCTGCAGCTCGGATCCGGCGTAAACGTCATCTGCGGTGCTTCTGATACTGGAAAGTCTTTCCTTGCCGAGACGATTGACTTCATGCTCGGTGGCTCCAAGCTTCGCCAAATCAACGAGCTTGCCTCTTACGGAGAGATTGAGCTACATCTGAGCGCCGGATACGACGAACTCTGGCGGATTCGGCGTTCAACTTCAGGCGGCAATTTTTCGCTCGCATCCCTCGCGTCCACAGATCAGAATGAATCAATCCTCAATCAGAAGCACACGCGCGATGAAACTGACAACCTCTCGGGGTTCTTGCTCGAGAAAATTGGTCTCCTAGGTAAGACCGTTCTGACGAGCAGTTCGAATGCGACAACCCGAAGCCTCAGCTTTCGAGATCTAGCGCGGCTTGCCATCGTGCAAGAAGACGAGATTCACAAGCGCATCTCACCGTTCTGGACAGGGCAGTTCACAACCAAGACAGTCAACCTCGCTACGGTCAAGCTATTGCTCACTGGAATCGACGATGCTTCTGTGGTGTCTGCTCTTCCTGACCTGCCGGTGAATGGGAACTCGATCACTATCATCGACGAACTGTTGGCTGATTTGGCGAGAGAACTTGAGAGTTCCGGGGCCGATCGCACTGAGCTACTTGACCAAATCGAGCGCCTGGATACTTTGATCGCGGAGCGACGCCATAGTCTCGATCTAGCGCAGCGGCAGCTCGACAACGCATTGGCGCAACGGCGCCTCGCATACGAAGACCGCAACGAGAAGCAGGACCGCCTTCGAGAGATACACGAGTTGCTCGCGCGTTTTGACCTGCTTCGACAGCACTACGCAGTCGACATTGACCGCCTTCGTGCAATTCGGGAGAGCGGTTCGCTGTTTGTCCACGTGGATGTAATCCCTTGTCCACTTTGCGGCGCTAAGCCAGACGCTCAGCATCTTGACAGTGAGTGTGACGGCAACGTCGACTCAATAGTTTCTGCTGCTGCTTCGGAGATCCAAAAGATTGAGAAGCTCATGCGCGAGCTTGAGGACACTGTCTCGGACCTCCGCGCAGAGGCCGAAGGACTGGGAGTCGCGATTGCCCAGAAAGACACCGATTGCCAGCAATGGGACGCCGAGATTCAAAAGACAATGACGATAGACGTTCGGAGTCAGCAGTCGTCATTTGCCGAGCTAGTCGAGGCGCGAGCCAGCATCCAGAAGCGCGCCGATCTGTTCGAACGGCATGAGAAGCTCCAAGAGCGAAAAGCTTCATTGCAGGATGTAGCTGAATCCGCCTCACGTGGCGAGCGCGTGAGGTCATGGATCCCAGACACTGTCGCACACGCCCTGTCGATGAAGCTATCCTCAGTACTCAAATCATGGAATTTCCCCGGCGCGTGTCATGTTCACTTTGACAAGACCACAATTGACTTTGTCATTGATGGCAAGCATCGCGTTAATCGAGGCAAGGGTCTTCGCGCGATCACGCATGCCGCAGTCAACATTGCACTGTTGGAATTCTGTCAGGAGAGGGGGCTGCCTCATCCTGGATTCGTCCTTCTTGACTCCCCCTTGCTCGCATACTTCAAGCCGGAGGGCGACGATGACTACCAACTCCAGGGAACTGATCTGAAGGAACGGTTCTACGAGTATCTTGCTCAGCACCACGGGAGAGATAGCCAAATCGTCATCATCGAGAACCAACACCCGGCGCCGGCCTTGGAGCACCTCCTTGCAATGACGGTGTTCACGGGCAACCCCGCCAACGGTCGCTACGGCCTCTTGTAGAGCAACCTGCGCACATTCCACAGCCCGGAAGGCGCCCAAGTACGATACTGGCGCTCTACTGGCAGGTTGCCTGCAGAGCCTTCTGGCCCGATTTGGCCTTCGTTTACGCGTGCAACGCAGAGTAGAGGTTGACGACACAGCTACTTTGCGAACTTTGTGTGTTGGATAAAACTATCTAACTGAACAGAATCCATACCCTCGCTCCGAGGATCCGGTCAACGCGAGGGATACTGGTCCAAGGAAGCGCCGACGCGTGCCGAGGTCGCATACACCTCCGGTTCTGCCCAGCCAGAAATAGCGCCAGCCGCTGCATCGTTGCTGCAGCCACCGATCTTCGGCTCTGTGCTGTTCGCAAAAGCCTCCAGCAGAATCGCCATCGCCGATAGATGAGGTGATGACCACGCTTTCCAGTGACCATCTGTGAGCTCGTTTCCTTCTGGATTTGCCGTTAATCATGCCGATACACAAATGATACGGCACATATACCCTGCCAGCGCCCACACTGCCCCACAAACCCTGAGCGCCTCGATCGCATCTGCGCTCATCACCACCAACAAGTGCATCCTCTCATCCGGCCTTTGTCTATGGCTCGCCAAAGTCTCATCCTGACGCCAACGAATGATCTGAATTTGCGACCGAGCCAACCTGCTGTCATGCATGATTCTCCTACCTCAACACCGGCACCGATGATCACCGTACCCCTTCCATACCCCGGGAAAGTTACTGCCATACCGTACGACACCTTACTGGTCCTCTCGATCAGCCGACGATTCGTTGAAGAAGCTGATCTAACTGACGTGCTTGGCTTTCTTAAACAACTGACGGCTTCAAGGGAAGCAGTGTTCGCCTGCCGCGATCGGCTCATACTGGCATTTGAGGGCTACGACCACGATCCGCGCGAGATTTATGCCATCCCGGAGGTCACAGCGTATTTCCGACGCCTCAATGCAGAATGGCCGCACTGGGCATGGTTCTGCGTCAAGGGGATACAACAGGCGCGCACGATCATCGCTCTGCTGGCAGATACCAAAGTAGTGGCATCTATCGCCGGCCGCACGGCCGCATCGATAGAACCAGCGCAGCATGCTGCCGTCGCTGCGAGCCTAAATGCTGCCGTGGATTGCCTTGCTCAGGTATTCGGAATTCCGCCGGATGCCGCCCAGGCTGCGAAGGACCGCTGGCTCATCGACTACTCCTGACCGACGGCCCACGGCTACGAAGCACGTTGTCCTCACCAATTTGCACTGGGATACTCCCTGCATGAGTACCGTTCGCTACACACCCGACCAGCAGAAGGTCATCACCCACACTGGTAGACATGCTGTCGTATCTGCAGTTGCCGGATCTGGCAAGACGCAGACGCTCGTCGCCCGGTTGAACTATCTAACCCGCTCCGTCTCTCTGGATCGCCTCGCGGTTGTGATGTTCAATCGAGAAGCCGCCGCTTCTTTCCGGAAGCGGTATCAAGCAGCGGCCCAAGGTAGCATTCCAGAAATACGCACCTTCAATTCGATGGGCCACAAGATCACCAACCGGCTGGTCCAGCTCGGACACCTACCGGCCGCGACGATCTCCGACAAGGACTTTCAACGCGCCAAATTCGCAAAGCAGGCCCTCTTTTCGGCCTTCCAGGGTCAGTTTGGCGGCGATAGCGAACCAGATCGGGACCTGATTGACGATTTCGTCGCGTTTATCGCTCACGTCAAGGCAGACACACTGGGTTCAGAAGAGACATTCAGGCGCGGGCGTTACCAGGCCGCAGCCATCGTCTTTCCAGAAGCGTTTGAACGATATGAAGCCATCCGTCGTGACCATAAGCTGAGATTCTTCGAAGACCAGCTGTACGATCCGGTGCAGTGCTTTCTTCGCCACCCTGAGACAAAGCAGCTGGTCACCAATCGTATCGACCATTTGATTGTGGACGAAGCTCAGGACATGAATGGGATTCAGATCGAGCTCATGAAGGTTCTGGCCGGGACGCGTGCTGCTGTGATGATCGTCGGTGATGAAGACCAGGCGATCTATGAGTGGCGAGGTGCCAAGCCGGACTACATCACCCGCGGCTTCGAGCAAGACTTCCCAGGCGCCACGCGCTACACGCTTCCGCATACTTTTCGATTCGGCCATTGCCTCTCACTCGCAGCCAGCCAACTCGTCAGCCACAATCAGAACCGTGTGCCCAAAGTCAGCCTCTCGGCGCCGGGAACCCCTCGTACGATCATTCGGACGATTGCGCTACCACCGAAATCCCCGCTGTTTGGGACCCACATCCGCACGCTCATTGATGAAGGACTCAGCCCAGCTGCTATTGCTGTTCTCGTTCGCACCTATTCGATTGCGTTTTCGCTCGAACTGGAGCTCCATCAACTCGGAATCCCCTATTTCGTGTATGGCCGACCACCCCTTCTGAAAATACCGGAAGTCACGGCCCTTGTTGCAGTCCTCCAGCTCTCTGTGGGCAGTTGGAAACGCTTGCCGGAAGCAGATTCGCTCTTCATGTTCCAAAGCCTACTGCTGGTCCCAAGCTTGTACCTAACCAAAGAGAAGATTGAGCGCGTTTCAAGCCAGGCGATCAGGAACCCGAACGAGATTTCGTCGATTCTTCGAGCCCTCATCGTGCCCGGAATGCCGCAGCGAACCGCGGACCAAATTGCAGACCGAGCCGACCTGCTTGAGATCATTGCTACAACCATTGACCCCGATGAAGCGCCGGTCAAGGTGATCGATCTTTACCTCTCCGGTACCAAGTTCGAAGAATCTCTCAGAGCCCAGGCATCCACCCCAGAGCAAGCGGAGGAACGGCTGCAGAACGTCCAAGCGGTTCGGCAAGCTGCCGCCAATTTCGCCGGCAATGTATCTGAGTTTCTTGAGATGCTTGATCCCCTGTTCGACTCCCGGGCAGCCAAGCCGCCCGACGAGGATCATGTTTGGATCGGTTCCATTCATCGCTCCAAGGGAGAACAGTGGCCAGTCGTGTTTGTTCCCGGGCTGGTCGATGGCTATTTCCCTCGTTCCTCCATCATGCAAGAGGACATCGAAGCAGAGCGCCGCTTATGCTATGTGGCCATCACTCGGGCAGTTGAACAGTTGTATCTCGTGCATCCGAACGATCCCACTTTTAGTGAGTCGGTACAGACCATCGACCCAGCCATCGAACAAAGCGGGCCGGTCTCCCCATTCTTGTGGGAGATGCAGCTCGCAATCTCGCAACACACGGCAACAGCGCTTGAGACGGGTCGATTCACCTCTTATGCACTGATGGATCCCACGATTCCGAACGCGTACCTTCGGGTCTTTGCCCCTAGTCAGGCATGGGCCTACACTCAATACGAACAGAGTACGGAACGCGCCAACTCATCACGAGTCCCGAGCAAACGCGACAGCGCTTTCTCTGTCGGATCTCGGGTCATGCACTCCAAATTTGGCCCCGGTCGCATCGTCGAAATGTTCGGTGATGATGTCGCGAAGATTGCTTTTGACATCGGCCCGAGTCGAACCATTTCGCTCAAACTTGGCTTAGTCACGCCGCTCAAGTGATCATGCTCACAGCAAGACCAAGAACATTGGCCACTCCCAACACAAGTGCCGCCTGCGCCGCCCAGAGTCTGTTCGAATCGGCACTGCCAATTCTGCCAGTCTGAAGGATTGCTACTGTCAGACCGAATCCCAAGAAAGAGCTCAGGAAAAACAGTGCTGCTGGACCTAGCATGCTTGATGACCAAAATCCGCGCAGTCCATACCTGGCGCCAAGCAAAACCAGCGTCGAGCAAGCAAGCAGAACAAGACTAGGCGCGAATAACTCCTTCACACCAACCTTAGTGGGTCTATCGAGCAGTAGGCGTCCTGCCGGCGGTCGGTATGGATCTTCCGAGAGTCGATCCGATTGCAAGCGACACCCTCCCAAGGTTTACGATCGCTGAATCGTACCAACCTTCGCATCGCGATCAAGCACCGGGGTGCTCTGCCTCCGCAGCATGTTGATGGCTTGTGGATAAACAGCATCATTGGCGCCGGAAATCCACGCAGGCACCGCAATCCAAGCCATCGATCAATTATTGCTCACGTTCGGACGGGCTCTCTGTTCTGCGCTCTTCCTCTTCGCGCTCCAGGACTGAATTCAGAACACCAAGCATGCCGACGTCGGATGAATAGGCCTCGGGAGGAAGGGGCGTGTCCAGGGGCAACCTTCGGAAGTCCAAGGCCCTCCTGAGAACCCTGGCACGCAGCGCTACCTGCTCCCGACCAAACCAATCCGCGAACGACTGCCCCGCCCTACTCTGCTCGCACCGGTACTCTGGCGCCAGCTCCTGGTAATAGCCCGGTCGGATCGTTCGTCCCAGGGCGATCAGCAGATGAGCGCAGCGCTGCGCCAAGGCAGCCCGCTCCTCCGCAGTCCGCGTCCGCGGTCTCAGCAGCTCCCCGGCAAGATGTTCGGCCGAATCGCTCAGCTCTACAAGGCTCAAATGCAGGTAGGGGTTGGAGGGGCGGTTCATTCGGACTCCTGGTACGCTCATAGTTGCTCACCAGTGTCTCAAACCCTGATCCGATATGCCGCCCAGGAAGAAGTCGCCGTCATCCCCATTGGAGAGCATGCGCTCCCTTCCCGCAGCGGTGGAGGCGGAGCAGGCTGTTCTGGGAGGCCTGTTGCTTCAACCCGATGCATGGGACCGGGTCGCTGACCAATTGGTCGAGACCGACTTTTACCGTCACGATCACCAGCTCATCTTCCGCGCCATTGCCGAACTGCAAGGTCGGAAGATGGCTCCGGACGCGGTGACGCTTGGAGAGTGGTTCGAAACCCAGGGAATCGCGGATCTAGTGGGTGGTTCCGGATACATCCTTTCGCTTGCGAACAACACGCCAAGCGCCGCGAACATTGAGGCGTACGTAACCCTCGTTCGCGATAAGGCGATCTTGCGACAATTGATTGACGCATCAACTGAGACCGCCAATTCCGCCTGGCAACCAGCTGGGCAGTCTGTTCAGACCATCCTCGAAGAAGCGGAACAGAGGGTCTTTCGAATCGCTGAGAGCGGAGCGCGCGGTCGAAAACCTTACGTTACGACCAAGGACGCAGCCCGAGAGGCCTTCCGAGAAATCGACTTCCGGTACCATAACCAAAACAGTGTATTTGGGGTGCCTTCAGGGCTCATAGACCTTGATCGCCTGACGACGGGTTTCCAAGCTGAGGATTTCGTCGTCATTGCCGCCCGCCCATCCATGGGGAAGACCGCACTCGCCCTCAACATCGCTGAGTACTGCGCAACCCGCACGAAGAAGGCAGTTGCCTTCTTCACCTTGGAAATGTCGGCTAGTCAGCTTGCGATGCGCCTTATCTCGTCAATCGGGCGCGTAAACGCTCAACATCTCAAGTCAGGCGAACTGCTCGATGAAGATTGGCCGAGAGTCACCGCTGCCATTACGGTGATGTCTTCGATCAATATCCTCTTCCATGATGCAAAGGCCCTTTCTCCCTTGGAGATTCGTGCGAAGGCGCGGCGAGCCGCAAGAGAACACGACCTGGGCCTGCTTGTCGTTGACTATCTTCAGCTCATGAGCGTGCCAGGCAACCAGGAGAATCGGGCAACCGAAATATCGGAGATCTCGCGAAGCCTGAAGGCACTGGCCGGCGAACTCAAAGTACCTGTGATCGCGCTGTCTCAGCTCAATCGGTCACTGGAACAGCGAGCCGACAAGCGCCCCATCATGGCGGACCTTCGTGAATCAGGCGCAATTGAGCAAGACGCTGACTTGATCCTTTTCATCTATCGCGACGAGTACTACAACACGGATTCTCCCGACAAAGGCATCGCAGAGATCATCGTCGGCAAGCAACGAAACGGCCCAACCGGAACAGTCAAGACGACTTTTCTGCCCCACTACACTAGATTCGAAAACTATGGGCCAAATTCGAGCAACTTCTGACCATCTTCGATCTGTTCAGGCGCTGCTCAACAAGAGCGCCAACCAAACGTATCCCGACAGGCACCTTTCCTGAGCTATTGAGTTTTCCGAGCATCCCCTCCTCCGGCAAGCCCCAACACCAGCCCTGTTAGCCTTCGGCGCCACGTCTCAGGCTCCCAATCATCGATGACGAACCCATGGCCCTGGCCTCGCACAGCCGCCCGCAGAAGCACCTCCTCTCGCCAACGGCCATACCCCGGTTTCGGCACCACGTCCACTGCGATCGACTCTTCTCCTACCTGCAGCCAGAAATCTGGCGTTCCCGACCCCACGATGAGGGGCACTTGAAGTTCCAAGTCAAGGCTATGCCGCTCCCGCCAATACACCAGCTGCCGGCAAAGCACGCGTGCCGTGTCACGATGCAGCTCTGATTCGATCGGCAGCAAAATACCTCCCGAAAGAACCGGCCATGCCAAAGCTGGCTGCACGATCTGGCGATCGCGCTCCAGAGTTCCAATCACCCAGAACGGCCCCTCGATTGGCGCCCGCATCGAAACGTCGGCCACCGGAAAGCGGAAGGCTGTTCCATCCCGTTGGGTCCGCACCAGCGATTCACCAATCTCGTTGACCACGCCCATGAAGACCGGCCGCTCTGATCCTGTGCGTAGCGCAGCCCGTAGCCCGTTGACATGCGTCACCCAGTGCTCTCGCAAGGGCTCGCCGCCGATTGTGACATCACCCGCCAGATCGATCTGACCATAGTGCATGCCAGTGTCGGCCGCGACAACACTCTGACCCAGCATCCGAAGTCCAGAGCCCTTAATCCGGTCAAATCCGGCACGTGCCAGCAATACTCGTATGGCAGCCAGGAGTTGGCCACCACTGATCTCGCCCGCACCGAAAGCAGGGAGACTCCGAGTGTCCCCGGCGATGTCCACGGCTGGCCGCAACCGAAAAAACGGGCAGTCCTCAGTATGTGGCACTCTACCGTGCCGCACCAACGTCAGCGCGCCGCTGGCCAGCTGGCGAGGACTCATCAGGCTGCCGGTTGGCACGCAATCACAGTCCAGCCATGCCTCAGAGTCCCTCAAGAAGCGGAGCAGCTCTTGGGACTTAGCTGCTGCCTCTGGACTTGGAGTCCCATCCACACAAAACGATGCGATCAGAGCGGCCCGAACAGCTGTGCCGAGCGCTCTGCCCCGTGAAACTCGATCATGCTGAAAGAGCGTTCCTGACATGTTCCCAAGTCTCGCACAACTCCGCGCCCTGCCCTATCAGTACCAAGCCGTAGGCCTGCGCCTGGTCGGGGGCACCAGACCTATTCCCTGGCGCTAAGCGTAACAATCGCTACAAATCTCACTCAAAACTGCTGTCAAACAGTCGTTCCGAAGCGACACCATTGGCACACGCGATATCGCCGGTCGTAGATTGCAGTACCAAGGCGTCGTCCTGGATCACGAATTCAGGCGATTGAAGATAGAGGAATCGGCCAAGGCCGTCATAGACGATTTTTCCTGGCCCAGCGACCAACGCTTGACCGTTCGCACGCCGGCAGTCGACCAGCGCGTTTGGGCTCTGTAACGTCAGCACACCGGTCGAGCTCAGCAACACAGATCCTCCGGACATCGCGTACTCTCGCCCATCGAGTCGAATGACGAATGCATCTGATGCCAGAATGGCTGCCGCGAGACTCATGGGACTGACGTGTAGCAAAGCGATCATTACCAACAGACGGAAACGCATGATTCACCTCCAGGGATTTCATCATCCCCCAGGACGCCCTCCTCCGTTCCCGCGGAATCCCACCGTTTTTTCGCGCTTTTGCGTGTGAATTTCCCTTGCCTGCCTTGCGCCCCTAGGGTGATCAGACACCCACTCGCGTAAGATGAAACAGAATGGACGTTGTCCCCCTCATCCCCCATGTTCCTTCACTTCCGCAGACTTTCCCGATGGGCATGCCTGAGGAGTCACGTGAACAACTCTTTCGCCTGGTCGAGCGCTCCTTGGCTGCTCACGGGCGCCTCGTCAACGTGGTACGTCGCATGGTGCTCGCTGAGCTCACTGAATGGTCGGTTGAAGACCTGAAGGACGACGTCAAGCTGGACGGCGTTCACGATCGACTCGTCCTCCCATTCCTTGAGCGAGGCGTACTAGCGCCGCCGTGGCAACTCCATTGGAACCGCGCAGCATTGGCTGTCGAAGATCTCGGTGACGTCGTTCCAGGCGCCCCCGAAACCCTGAAGCGCATCCGCGCCCTATCCGACAAGATGCTTGCCGTCGAAGGTCTTTTCGAGAACATTGTCACTCAGGCTGCGTCCAAACTCCGAAATTCGATCGAATGATGAGACCATGGCCGTTGCCCCTTCCAATCGGCCGGCAGAGTGTCAAGAAGCCCATGCCAACATCACGGCCTTCAATCGCAATCGGCTTCCTGCTACATGCCTCTATGCCGAATACGGAAGCCCTGGCGGGTCTCTTCGTCAACAAGCATTCGTCTCCGATCTTCAGCAAGGATAGGTTTCGGAGCGGCGCAGGCAGACATCGCGTCGTGTCATGACCTCAACCGGATCGCCGCTACAGCCGACCTGTCTGGCTTCAGTGCCTTGTCGGGCCAGCGTCTCGCTACCTGTCGGCGCTTCCTGACTTCAACCAGGATCTCCTTGGCTTCGGCTTCCGACAGCGTGCGCTCGCTCAACCCGCTCGTTACGGCCTGCTTCAACCATTCCCTCTGGGCATCGTCCAGTACGTCAACCTCGCCTTTTACTACCAATGCAATGAGGTGATCGAAATCGTGTGCAGCGTATCGAATCCCGGCCGGAACCGAAATTCGCGAACGAACCATTCTAGGTGGCATCCCGACGTGCACATTGGCTCGGTGGTTGGCCAGCCGCATCAGTTGGAGCAGCGAATTGGCAGACAATTGAGGTCCGTCGTCTTCGCAATTCAAATCGTCGAGAAGACTCTCAGCGACCACCCAGCCAGTGTGCCGGGAAATCAACTCGCACATGATTGGCGAAACAAAGCCGGTCCGACCAACCATCTTTGAAACGGTCTTTCCTCCAATGCCTGGATGGGCGACGCTCACCCGTCGAATTCCGCCATTCTCCTCAACGCATTTCGAAAGCCACCTACGCCTGGCCAGATTACCGGATGAACGGTAATCTAAGTTCCCCACAAGCGGAAACTCCAGCGAGCCCGGCAGCAAACCAAATGCAGCCTCTATGCGAATGATGTGCCTGATCGAAATCGGTCTAGTCCCGCTCAAGACGTTTCCTGCCACGCGTTCGTTGATCCCGGTGAGCTCCGAGAACCACACCGCGTTGGGAATGATCTTCCGGACCAGCGCGTAGTTGCGGGCAAACGTGCCTACCAGCACCTCAGATGACGTCTTGGGCTTCGACACCTTCATGGTTGCTTCGCTCTGCAATCCCAAAAAGTGCTAGCGTACCAAAGCACGAACTATCAGGCCCAGGAGTCTTCCCCTGTCTCATGAAGACAACGGTTGATATTCCGCCACCCGCCTTGCGTCATTCTCGAACCAGCGCGATCACGTCCGAAGCTAGTTCGCGAACGAGACCTTCGGAAACACCGAACAAAAGGCCATCCTGATCACCATCGTACTCTTTGTAAGAGAGCAGGCCACGCTCGCGCCAATCACACAGAAGTCCGTGCACTAGCGACTTCGGCGCCCCTACCCTTGCTGCCAACTCGGCGACTCTGGCTGTTGATGGACTCTTCGGCAGTTCATCACGAAGCTTAGCTTTGTACGAAGTCAGACCAACAGGGTCGAACTCATTCCACGCTCGCAATAGACCCTTTGGCGAGACTACAAAGCTCTGCACCGACCTATAGTCACGATGCGTGCCAAAGCCACCCTCACTGAGAAATGACGCAGACCGCCTCAGCTCTGAGAGATCAACACGTCTCTCACTGGCCATGGTCGCAAGATCCACATCGTCAACCGAAAGGCTGGTCGCATCGCGCGCCAGTTCAAAGGCTCTCCTTAGGATTAGGCGGTCAAGGTCGACAAGCTTGGTGTAAGGCCCTGACCCTGCAACTAGGGCTCGAATCTCCTCCAGCTTGCCGTCTATCCGAGCGAACTGTTCGTGGCTTTGCGCCTTTGCGGAAACCACCGTCCGAAATATCTCGCCTGACTGATCCAATATGGTCGGTATCGCCGATCCCTGAAGCCATGCTCTAAAGTCCTGCTCGTTCACTGCCTCGCCACGCTTCTCGCGTTCGATCATGAACTGTGCGGCTAGCGCCATTACTGTGCCAAGCAAGTCTAGGGTTGCCATCTCCGTGTTCCTCTTCGAGTCTATGCTGCCAACTCTGCAATCCTACCCAGACCGCTGGGAACCTCGCATACTCGGCATTCCTGGAGGGCATCCTGCTAGACTGTGGCCCAGCTGTCGCGTTGTCCTGAAAAATTCTACTGGGGCGTCCAATGAAAGCGATTCTGATTTGCTTATCGGCGATCTTCAGCATGTCTGCTGTTGCAGCCAAGGAATTGACCGCGTACGAAAAGACCATTCGGCCCGTTACCGACCCAGATCATTGCGAATTCCTGAAGACGGCATACTTCGAGGTCTCTCATCCGTCGAAGGTTCACTACTACGCAGTACAAAACGTCATAGACGCCGGCGGCGATTCTTACAAGATCGAAACCATCGGCGGCGATGTCGCAGTTGGTATGCCCATTCATACAACCACGATCGCCATCTATCGGTGCAAAGAACCGCAGGATCGATCCGTTGAAATGGAGGCCTGGAAGGTAGTAGTGCAACAGAAGGTCATGGCAATTTGGCGCAAGCCAGAGGCGCCTACGTGGAAGTCAACATGTGAGATTAGGGGAAAGTTCAATGGTCACGGTGAACTCGCTAACCTCAGCTGGGTCACCCCATGTGACGCACGATCCGTCAGCAAGTCGATTGTTCGCGCCTTCAAGAAGGCTGGTCCATTCCCGGAACCCCCAGACCCACTAACCGCATCCGCTGGCGTGGTATTCACCTTTTCCCCATAGGCCTTTTTGGATTCCTGAGCACTCGGCCTTGCCCGAGGCTGCAAATGCCACTGCTTAGCGCTCAATGCCAGTTCCAGGTGTCTGGTGCCGCACTCACCACAACGCCTTCTGTTCCTGGTCAGCCCGGAAAGTTCTCTCGTGCCATGTAGGCGTCCCCCACATCTGGCACAAGCTGAAACCTGAGAAGTCGTCCAGACGTTTTCGTACGACGGTACGTACCTTACGAATCACCGGTTAGAAGGCGATGACTCTGCACAGGGAAGTCAAATTCGTGTGTACCCCGGGGCCGTCTGGCCCTACTTATCGCACAAAAACCTGAACAAAATCCTTTGCTTGTGCCATGGGTAGGTCAAAAAGCCTGTTGCGCTCAGCGCAACTCTGTCCTATTCTTGGCACGTGGAGCGCGTCAGCTGGAGTCCCCAAAAGGGTTGCGCCCATGCCGCCATCGAAAGATGGTCCCCGCCACGGGCAGGGATACCCAAGGGCTCCAGCCTTTCTTCAAAGGGCTCCTGACCAGTCAGGGGCCCTTTTCCTTTGTAGGCCGAGGTATCCAGTCGTGCCGTTCAGCATGACTCAAATAGAAAGTTCTCAGTACTCGGAAAAAACGGTCTGCGGGCTGTTTGGCGTCGTGGGGAAGGTTGTGCCGGTGATGCGCGCTCTTACAGGTCAATCGCAACTCCTTCGCACCCACATTTACGTCAAACTTGAGACACACGGCCCAGAGTCCGCGTTGTCGATCAGTGTCCTTGGTTCGGTAGAACACTTCCCCACGACCGCGATAAACCGACGCATTTTGCAATGACGCGACAATCCCAGGCAGCTGCGCAGAGAACGAATACCTGATCGGGCAAATCACTCGCGCCTCCACTTGGCCATCACTGCGTCGCTCGTGCCAAACGAACTGATCGTCACTGTCCGTCGCCGACTTCGTTCGCGTCCAGCAGTGGGGTGAGTAACGAACCCGAAACGGCAGATGCACGATCCCGTCCTGCAACTTCAGCTCATAGACGTGGCACGCCGGCGCCAAATGGCTTAGATCGACTCCCCATTCAATGCCTGCCATTGAACCCTTCCGTCAACAATCCGCGCCTCAATTGAGCAACCCTCATTTATCGCCTGCTAAGCATACTCGGAGTCTCACCCAGACCCCAAAGCAATCCGAACGGATCGGGTTTTGCGGGGTCAGGGTGAGACTTTGATGAGCACAAGTTCACCCGCTAATCCACTTTTGCGAGGGTCTCTCCAAACTAGGCAACACCGGGCCCATGTCCTATATTGGGACATCCTCAGGGTGTCGGGCCCGCCGCTCACAAAAAGTGATATCCATGGTTCCAGACACGAACGCCAAACGACACGCCGAGTCCGGCTGCTGCCCTGGCCGCAAAGCTGCGCTCTGGATCTCGGTAGCCCGGCGCGCCTACGCCCAGGTGCCCTCGCACCCCGCCGTTAAGGGGCAACGCGCCTCCGAGGCGCGCAGGATCCTCCGTACTGACAAGCGGTTCGATCTGCATTCCCGCCCGTGTCGCGTGATGGCCTACCAAGGCCGCGGCATAACCATCGCCTGGACCGAGACCGGCCCCAGCCCACCATCCTTCGGTCCGCTGCGTTGACTCCCGAGCATTTCAAGACGCTGCGCGCGCGCCTCGGCCTGACCGCCCAAGCCCTCGGCCGCATCCCTGGCTTGCGCAATGTCGTCACCGATCGCACCGTACGACGCTGGGAATCTGGTGATGTATCCCTCCCGGCTGACGCGATCTCAGCCCTACTCGCGCTCGATGCCTTCGTAGAACAGCGTGTCCGTGAAGCCACGCGCGTCGTGAACGCCCAAGCGGCTACGCGCGGGGCGCCTCAAGCCGTCGAGCTGGTGCGCTATCGTGACGACCAGGCGCTCGCCCGCGTCCATCCCGATTTCCCCGGCGGCAACGCGGTCCACAATGCCTTAATCGACCGCTGTCGCGAAGCACTTGAGGCACGCGGCATCGCCGTGACGATTCGCGGATCAGAATGACCTGACTGGCGGACAACATCCGATCACAGAGGAAGGAAACTTCATCTTGACCAATCATGACCGTAGCGCAATACCACTCGATGAAGTTCTGTTCGATCTGATCGACGGCTTGGCCAAGTTGGAACATTCGCGTGGAAATGACGATCAGCCGCTCAAATACTTACAGCTCATCGCCAACACGTTGGCTCTGATCGGTGAGGACGAACAGGCGCTAACCAACCTTGCGCGTCGCGCTGATCGCCGACCTCGAGACCTCCAGCGCATTGGTGCGGTACTGAGGCTTTTGCTGCAACCTGAAACCTTCCACCATCTGGGCAGCGTCCGACCGATGGACGCACCACTTCAGATCTTCAGGGATACCGTTCGTGCGAAGCTTCCCAACGAAGTTGTTGATTGGCTTCGTGACGCGGCTGCAGACTTGGCATCGTTCTACGCCGAGACGGGCGCCTTTGCGGCACCCCCATGCGTCATGTGCATCAGCATCTCCGGTGCGGCGCCGGACGCCCCAGTCTTGTTGCGCGTGCTCTTTGAATCATCTCCAGGCGCATACACCACGTGGGCACGGAATTTCTTTCGTGGCGTCAGTCCGACGTTTTTGGTGTTGGCATCGTTGCCCCCATACCAAGCAGCGCTCTGCGACAATGATTTTCCTGCAACCTGGCGGCCCTGCCCGCTCTTCCGTTACCACCCGGAACGCTTTCGTCAGACCCGACACTACGCGCGGCAACTCCGTAGCATTCACACGCGACCTACCCTTTTGACTGAGGCAACGGCGAACACGTTTTTTGGCTTCATCGTTCAGGAGCATAACGAGAGACTCAATGAGGTTGATCGACGAGAGACATGGCGCCACAACAGTTCTGGCATGCGCATCCTCAACGACGAGCTGACGCTTGCGACCGCATGGGTGAACTTTCAAAACGCCGGCCGTCAGATCTTCGAGTTCCCTCAGCACCTGTGCGACATGTTGACGAAAACCGACGCCAGCGATATTCCCGTCGATCTGCTTCGGTTGCCCTATCCGATCGTCTTCCTCCACTTCGGTGCACAGCACGATCTTGCTTTGGGTGATGGTGCGGTCATCGATGGGGTTTACGTCGAACACCATCCAGAGCACAAATTGATGATATTCCGTTTCACCACGATTCCGGCCACTCCTGAGCACGCAAATCTGTGGCACGGGTACGGCGAACCAGGCGTGTCGATCACGCTCGAACCTGATCACGCCGGATTGGACCTGGGCACTGCCATCGATGCTGTCACCGCCGAGAAATTGAACTCGCTCAGCGAGGAACGCGAGCGGGCTCCTGAAATGCAATTTGAGATCGATCAGATCAAGGATGAACTGGAACTTCCTGCCCACATCTTTGTTTCGACTGAAGCACGTGCATCCCGCGAGACGGATGAAGTGCACGCGCGACGCCCCGTTGTTGCGAGAGCGATGCACCTCGCGGCCAGTGCCATGTGCTATCTCACCGCCTATCCCGATGACGTGGAAACGGCCTGGCCAGAAGGCACGCCACCCGCGCTGATGGCGAAGCTCCGCTCCGGCACCCCGAAGCAACAAACCAAAGCAGCCTCTCAGCTGGAGTCAATGGGATATACACGCGTTCATCTCTGTGGCAAGCGCCTAGCCGACGTCGCCTCATCCTCTCCTGCCACGGATGCGGGCGAGCGAAACGTGCGACCACACTGGCGGCGTGGCCACTGGCGAAGGCAGGCCTATGGTGAGCAACGTTCTCTGCGAAAACTTATCTGGCTCATGCCGCTCCTGGTGCATCGCGACGCAGGATCCAATGCACCCGAGCCTGCAGGACACATCTATCGCGTAGACTCGTGATGGCGGTCCCCTAGAAGGTCTCATCCAACGGCCATGCCCTCCGAGTGCAGCAGATGTCCGAACCCCAGCGTACCAAGGCATCGCGCCCTCACGACGGCATACCCCAGTTCTCTGAAGAGGACAAACGACCTGAAAAGCTCAGGTTCTCTTCAGAGCTAGCGCAATTCGGACGGGCACAAAGGATCCAGCACGATCCATGACATCAGCGAGGGCCGTCTCGGCGGCGCTCGCTATCTCCTTGGTGGTTGGGAGGCTGGCAGCTGTAGCGTAGTAGTGATTGATTCCAAAATGTTCTCGAACCGAAAGATAGATTTTGGCCAGTGCTTTTTTCTCATCCAAGTATCGATCCAGAGCATCGAGGATTTTTGGATCACCACCAGCATCGCGTGCTGCCGCCACCGCTTCCCTGTGCGCAGACATGTCTACGCGCACGTTGGGCGGCGTCGATTTGTAGAAGAAGTCGATGCATAGCTTCCTGACTTGTTGCGCGTACGCGAAGTGCTCTGCATCGACTAGGTGCCGTGTTTCCTCGAGTTCGTCTTGCTCCGCCCGGTACGCCACTGCTATCCGTTGTAGCGCCAGTGCAGTGGGAACCAAGGAGCGATCGGCGGACATCTCGGCAAGGTCAAGTAGCAGGCTTCCGCACACCTTCAGCACATCATCCGGGCCCGCTCCATACTTGAACAAATCGATTCTAATTGCGCGTTCCGTCAAACGACCTGACTCATCTTCACTCGTTGCATCCTTGAAGTGCTGAACGCGGCGCATGATCGCGTCAGCGATGTACTGGATTTGAATCGTGCCGTCCCTTTCACCGACCAGGCCTAAGGCCGTCTCGCACCACTCCCCTTGTCGACGTTCGCCATCTGAGCGCACTGTTGTGTGGTTGATCCACCTGGGATTCGCTTCTTCTGCTTCCTCAAGTGCCTGCCTGACCTCGGCGCGGAACCACGCATCATGCTCCGCGAATTGGGCAAGATCGATTGCGTGTCGATCCCGTTCGTCGCTATGGCCAGCATCAACCTCCGCTCGCGCGACGCCGATACGCTGCAGAAGGTTGATTGCCGTAGCGAATCCTTTGAACACCTTGGGTTGTCGAGACTGAGCTGCAGTCAAAACATACTCTTGATGCCCATCGTAAACCATTGCCACCCAGCCCTCTTGAACCCGAACAACACGGGCACTTCGGATTGCGCAGGTCTCGACCAGTTCCACAAGTTCTGCTCGATTGATAGTCCCTGTTCTCATCGTTTTCATTCCCCTAATAAGAAGCATAGTCTGCGTCATCTCGGAGTCTCACCCTGACCCCACAGCAACCCGAACCGTTCGGGTCTTGCGGGGTCGGCTTACGCGCTGATGCCTTCGGGGCCTTGCTACTGAGCCTGCGACGGTGCGTTCACGGTTCCGCGAGCCAGTCAGGGTGCTTCTTGCTGGCCTGGTCCAGATGTTCGAGGGCATCATCCGGCGACATTCGAGTCGAGTCGTAGACACAATAGATCGCCCCTGCCCAAGGGTAGTACTTTCCCATCTTTGCGAGAGGCCCACCTGAGTACCCGCGCCCCACAAGAACGGCATCGCACCGGGACTCCCAGCCCTTGATCATCACTGATGATAACCCGGTGCGGTCCTCATCCGTAACGATCCCGCTGTCCTCCAGCATTGCGACTAAGGCGTCCAAAATCTCTGCCGGCCACTCGCTCAATATGTTGACTGTCTCGTCGTGCTTCATGGGCTACTCTCTGGTTGACTTCCGTGCCCCACCCTGGCCACGCAGCGACCTGATCTGTCCGGGTCTCGCAAGGTCGGCTCCGGCCCTGCTGCCTTGCGGCTGTCGCGATCCCGGTCATTCAGGCGGTGTCATTGGTGATTCCAGCTCTCGCAGTCTCACCCTGACCCCGCAAGACCCGAACGGATAGGGTCGTAGCGTGGTTAGGGTGAGTTTCCAAATGTAGTCTGGAACCATCGCGAGAACCCGGTATCTTCGAAAGCGTAGTCGCCTCGGTCAGATTTCCAGATCAAAGGCGGGTCACGATCGCGGAGCTGTTCAACAGCGCTGCGCGCCTGCCCCGCTTGGATCTTCTTCTTGGTAGCTTGCGAATAACGTGCCAAAGCCTCTTTGGTGAATAGCCTGGGGGCACCGGCTCGCGGTACGGCCAGTTCGGCGACGATCGCCTTCTGAAGGGATGAGAGATCATCGAAGGTGGCCGCATAGACGGCGTCGCGAACCAGTTCACGTTCCGTCGCCAGTCGCTCCAGTCGTTCTATGAATCCCTCGGGCGATCCTGCCAGGGGCGATATTGCAGCCCCGATGTCTTGCTCGAAGAATTCAGGACGATGCTCGTATCGGTCGAAAATCGCCGCCAAGCGAGCATTGTCGATCTCGAGAGCAGGATGTACGCGCACCACAGCGCCCGCTGCGTATGCGACATAGTCCTTGCCCAAATCCGGCAAAGTGTGGATGGTTGCGCCGAAGAAGGGTGCCCCAGTGCCATGAACCAGTCGAAGTAGTTTGTCTCGGTCAGAACCTGACATCACTAAATAGAGGTTGTCACCAGTGCTGTTGAGGGCGTCGCGGGCGGCCTTCAGTGCCGCCATTACGGTCATGTTCTTGTCGGCTGTGACGACATGCTGCGCTTCATCGATGATGAAGACGATTGGCTTGCGTGCCAGGCTATGTAGCTCCTGTAACGCATCAGACAACGTGGCGCCAGCGGTCTTCCCGATTCGATCGATGGTGAACTCGACGTTTTGAATCTTCACCTTCGAGATTCCGGAGGCATTCGCCAACTTTGCAAGAGTACTCTGGTGTTTGGCGAGCGCCCGCGCAATGACGCCAGCGATCAGCTCGGCTGGCGATGTGTCCAGGTTTGCCCACAAGTCGACGTACAGAACCAAAGTTCCTTCCTGTTCGAGAGCGGGGCTCAGGTCTCGGCGTAGGAAAGTGGACTTGCCTTTGCGCCGAGGGGCTGCCAGAAAGAGGCCAGGTGCGGCTCCGCCAAGAAGGCTCGGGCTGAGCAACTGTTTGGCAATGCTTTCGGCGAGTTCCCGGCGGGGGAAATAGGCTCGCTCAGACATCATTAAACTCCTCCTGCGCCGGCAAGTGTAAATTACACCTCAATGGTATCATTGCCCACACAATGACGCCAATCTCGACACTTGTAGTGACTACATTACCTTGAATATAGGGGTTTAAATCGTTGGAAACAGGTATTGTGTAAAATACACGCGACCGCCGATATTCCCGTCTGAGCAAGCGCCTAAACCGAGGTTCTGTAATGACCCGCTGAACTCCTGCATTGGTTTTACCTTTTCGGAGTCTCATCCGGACCCCACAGCAACCCGATCCGTTCGGGTCTTGCGGGGCCGACTCAGGCGGACAAGCCGGACGGCCGGCGGCTTGCTGGTGCCCTGTCTCACCCGGTGCGACGGATGAGGTTCATGCTTCCGGCATGACGGAAGCATTGGCCACCCTTTCCCGCGCGTACCGCATGCGGGTCTACCCGACTCGCGACCAGGCGCGCTTGCTCGCGCAACTCGTTGGCGCATCGCGGCACGTGTGGAACTGGTCGCTGGCCAAGCGAACCAGCGCGTACCGCGAGCGGGGCGAGCGCCTGAACTGGGTCTCCCTTTCGCGCGAGTTCACTGAATACCGGCGCGACCCGGAGCGTCCCTGGCTCGCGACCTTGCCACGGGAGCCATTCAACCAAGTGCTGCGCGATCAGGAGCGGGCGTTTGCCAACTTCTTCGCGAAGCGCGCGGCCTATCCGCGCTTCGAACGCCGCGGTGGACGCGCATCCATGCGGTTTACCTTCGATCAGCGCCGCCAGCAGGTACGAGACACCGGTGGCCGATGGGCGACCGTCGATCTGCCTAGCCTTGGCAGTCTGAAGCTACGCCGCACCGAAGCGCTCAACGGCCGGCTGCGCAGTATCACGCTGTCGCGGGACAGTGCCGGGCGATGGCACGGTGCCATCACCGCTGATGGCATTTCGCGGCCGGCAATTCATGTACCCGAATTGGATGCCGTCGGTCTGGATGCCGGACTGAGGGATCTCCTCGTCATCGCCGATGGTCACGGCACTCGCCGCGTTCCGGCACCCAAGGCGCTGGCCAGCAAGCAGGCCAGACTGCGCCGCTACCAGCGGCAGCAGAGCCGCCAGATCGCTGCGCAGATGCGTGCCCAAGGCCTCGATCCCACGAAGCCTTGCCCCAAGGGTGTACGGCTCGGCAGTTCGAATCGCCGTCGCAAGACGCAGCAGCAGATTGGGCGGTTGCACGCGCAGGTGGCCGATCTGCGCCGAGACGCCCTGCACCAGGCCAGTGCTGCCGTCGTGCGCGAGGCGCAGGTTATCGGCATCGAGGATCTGGCGGTGAAGGCGATGAGCCGGGGCATGGGCCGCAAGGCCTTTCGTCGCTCGGTCGCCGACGCTGCACTCGGTGAACTGCGCCGGCAGCTCACCTACAAAGCCGGGTGGCGCGGCCGCACGCTGGTCGCGGTGAATCGGTTCTACCCGAGCAGCAAGACCTGTGGCGCGTGTGGTGCCATTCACGCCGCCCTGAAACTGAAGGAACGCCGCTGGGCCTGTCCGGCCTGTGGCACCGAACACGACCGCGACGAAAACGCGGCCAGAAACCTCCGGACCGAGGCGCTGCGGCTGATCGCAGCGTCGTCGCCGGCTACCCCGAGGAGCGGGGAAAGTGACGCGCGGGGAGAGGCCGCGGCAGCAGTCGGCAGAACAGGGCCGGCCGGACTGTCGACCTCGGCGAACCGTGAACCCACCGTCGCAGGCTCAGGCGCAAAAGCCGACAGGCGGCAGCGCCAGAGCCGACCCCGCAAGACCCGAACGGATCGGGTTGCTGTGGGGTCAGGGTGAGACTCCGATCTCACCCCCAATGATGCCAGCCGGTCAAAACGGCCAGGCAGTCGCAATCGGCACAGTCCGCGTGCTATCACGCTTGGTCCAAACCTCCTCTTCCTGGATCACGAATTCGCCGGCCACCTGTGTAGTTCCGCGAACGACAATTCGCCCTTTGCTTACATAGACATCACGCCTGTAGTCGAGTGCATTGCGAATCACAATAGCTCCGATCTGCCCATCGACAATCTCACAATCCGGCAAGCTACGACTCGGGCACAAACTAACCTCTCGGATTGCACCCGACGACTGCTCTTCGTAGAAGACCTCATATCCGGAGGCTTGGCCAGTTTGGGCAGTGAAGTTCGTGCAAGATCCAGTGCCCCCGTTCGCACCGGCATTGTCAATGCAAACGACCTCGTACTGGGGCACGTTGTCCGCTGGAAACACGGGCAGAGAATCGATGGTGGGATTCTCGAATCCAGCAGGCCGCGCCACGTTGACAAAGTTCTTTCGTGCAGTAATGGGCCGCACTTCGACAGCGCCGATCTTCTGAGCAACCGTGTACTCTGCACATCCCGTGCAGTCCCGAGCCTTCCGGAATCGAACCCGGTCCCACTGCCCAAGCAAGCGATCACGCACTGTCTGGCCCGGGTAGACCTCGGACAGTCTGCGCAACGGCAGCACCGCGCCGTTCGCCCGCAGTTCACCTCGATTCGGCGCGAAGAACACGACTTCCACGTTCGTGTTCATGTCCGTGCTGACGAAGTTCGTGTTCTGCCGCCACGGGCAGCCCCAGCATTGACCGTCGCGGGCCTCAAACATTGCCGTGGGCGTAACTTTGCAGATCACGTCCGTGGTCATTCGCACCTGCTCCGATACCGGCACGCAGAACCCCTGAACGGTGTTCCACTTCCCGATTCCCAGGGCGTCATAGTAGAAGAACGCTCCGAAAACAAAGCCATCGTCCGCTACTTCGACCATGATGCCGTTGCCCGGCTTTGTTGGATCGAAGTACCCCCCATTTTCCGGGAGTACTGGGATGATTGGACTGGACTGCCGGAACAAAGTTTGCTGCGCGAGCGATTCCGACGCAGCAATGATCAAAACCAGCATCAACAGAATTCTCATTTATCGATTCCCAGTTAATTACAAGTCGCGCACACGATATCTTTTCCTGCCGGATATCCCCAAAGCTGAGTGCTTGTTGCGAGCACTTGCTGGCCTGGGTACACGGGATTCGGAGCAAAGCCCGGAATCTCAATTCCGCAAAAGTTGTTCGGCTGAGGACCGTCAACGTATATGGTCGTTTCGAATTGCCGGGAGTGGTCTGCTCTGCAGGCGTCTCGTGCCGTAGTGTATTCCTCTGAACCGGCAAGGCCGAACTGACGGGCGTAACTCGCGCACTCACTATCCCCTCGCCCCTGCCCGAGATCGAAGGTCACGTTACCGAGAATCAACGACGAGCCCAGGCCCGAATTGTACTGAAACACATCATTGGTCTTGCAGTGAGGAAACTCACCAACCTTGCTCTTGCCTGATGGACATACGGGCGGCACCCACCCTTGCCCATTGTTCAGGCACAGCGGGTTGCCCGAACAGAATCCGCGGACAATCTCGCCCGCGGTGCACCGATCGGCGCTGCTGGCCGTGGTATCGAGGATGCCGCCCAGATCCGGAAAGCCCACCAGCGCGACTGCCCCGGCGTAGGTTGGTGCTGGCGTGATCCAGTTTGCCAGGGGCTTGGTCCAAGCGCGCCCGACCCCGGTGGCGGTTGCGTTGCCCGGAACAACCCAGCCAGCTGGGATCTTTCGCTCCGAAAGCGCAAGCGCTGTGCGCATCGCGATTCCGGTCATTCCGGCCGTGTCATTGGTGATGCCCGCTCGCTTCAGCAAGCCAGCACCTGGTTGACCGGTCTGATAGATCACGATTCGCACTCGCCCCACCGGAACAGTCGTATCAGCGGCATTCTTGATGCCAATCATCGTGTACGTGGTCCCGAACGGGCCTTTGCATGGCACCGTATCCCGCCCAAAGGAGGCCGGAAGGAGGCCAGCCGATGTCAGCGAGGTACAGGCGATGCCCACGCGCGTGTCGTTGGGCCAGGAGGCGACATTGGTCGGAGCCGACGTCCAGGTACGAACGGCGACAGCGATCTGTTCGAGCTCCCGGGCTTGTGCGTCGATCCAAGATTGAGCCAATTTGGCTCTGCTCTCTCGCAACTGCAACTGCACACCGGCGACGCCGGCGATCGTGACCAGTCCGAGCAGCAAGGCGAAAGCGACGAGTGAGAAACCTTTCTGGGCGTTCATAGCAGGGATCCAAGTTCGGGATTTTACTGTATTGCTCCGGATTGTGTGCGTACCCGGAAAAAGCGGGCATTTTTCCGTGCTTTGCGCAGGGTTTCAGGCTTCGCTCCAGTTACCGGAGCTATCGCCTGAGACCCCGGGCCCAACTTCAGCATAGGCCGGAAGCATGCCCTCGATCCATGGGCGATCGTGGCAATCACCTAAGCCGAACTCGCATGAACTGGGCCCATCGGTGGTGTTGGACCGCCAAGGATCGGCGCTGGGAGAGTATGGCTCCGTCGAATCATCGTCGAAGCTGTTTGTTCCCGCATAGGACTCGGTCCCGTTGATCGGCTCTTCAGACTCCATTCGATCATCGTCGCCCACGTATTCTGAACTCTCAACACCCCAACTACCCTCCCCTGTGTCGCTGTCGGTTTCGAAAGGAGAGCCTGACTCAGGAAGGTCGTCATAACTTGTCCGTTCAGGACGAATGCACCCGTGCTCGTCGTGTTTGATGTTCCGCAACGTATTGGCCTTTCCCCAAAATTCGTTCTCCTGCGAGATTCGGGCCTGGTTCTCATCGAGTTCGGCACGGGTCATCACAAATGGACGCTTCGACAGAATCCGGAGCGCATATTCGCGGTATTCCAAGTCTGCGTCCTGCTTCACCGAGGCCGTCAAAGCCTCTGCAATAAGTTGAAATGACATGAAGGGGTCATCGGACATGACTCGAGGTTTCGATTTTCCATTCCGCTCCAATGTCAGTAAATGCACAAGTCGAATTTGATAAGGCGTCCGCGCACCAAACGGGATCGAAAAGGCACCGATCATGTCGGCGAGACTTCGGAAGAAGCGCCATCGGAAATACCGAATCCGAACTTCGCTGCGGAATTTCGAGCGTGCTGTCGGGACAAAGTTGTTCTCCATACAGAAGACCAGCGCGAGAGCATCGTTCTCGACGCGTTGGTCAAGGTCAGCGTACTTGGTTCTCGCCTTGGCGGTCTGCCGAGCAAGCCAGGCAGAATAGGATTTTGAGTAGGTGGGCATTGCGTTTTCCGGTTGTGCATCCAGCAGTACCAGAATTCTCGTGGGACGCAAATTCAAACAATTCCACATGCCCATAAACGCAAAAGCCCGTGGAACACTCGATGATCTGAGTGTTCCACGGGCAACACGCGCTCCAATTGTCAGTCCAAATCGTCGTCACCAGCCAAACTGGCCAAGACGTCTCCCTCCTCTTCTGAAGACACTTCCATCGGACTCGAATCAGCTGGAGCCGATTCATCAGGCTGCTGGTTCTCTTCAGCCGGCTCTTCTTCGTCCTGCGGATCGAAACGCACTCCTGTCACGTCCTCATTGACCCGCGCGGTCTCCTCTTGCTGATCAGCGTCGATCAAGTGCTGCTGTTGGTACAGCGCCACTTTGAGCCCAGTGTCCAGGTGATCGTTGACTGCCCTGTGCAGTGCGCCGATTGCCTTCTCCCGGGCCTGGATTGTGCCCAACTGAATGGCCAGCTCCTTGCGGACCGTTGTGGCCTGTTCCTGGCGCTCAGTCAGCACCCGCTCCCGCGACTTCATCGCTTCGTCAGCGGCCGATTTCTCCAACTTCAGCTGCGCTGCCCCGATCTGGAGCTTCGCTTCCTTCTCGCCGACCACCTGTTCGCGGCGGAGCACCTTCAAGTCCGTACGCGTCGCCTCCAGATCCAGCCGTGCTTTCACCGAGTCCAGCTTCGCAGAACTTTCCGACACCAACACTTCCTTGTGGCGAAGAGCGTCCTCGGCTTCTTTCAATTTGTTCATCCGATGTTGATGAGCCGACGCCTCGGCCGAAGCGAGTCTTCGGTCGACCTCTGCTGCCGTCTCTGCATAGAATTTCTTGATCTCCCTGCCTCCGAAAATCTCTCGGTAGAGCGCAGCAACGAGAACAAGACCAACCAACACGCCAATCCAACCCAACATGTACTGCAACATGGATCCTCCAATCCGGAGGACCCCAGTTGGGAGTCCCAACCGGGTTACTAAGTGAGCGCAAGACCGTGCGCGAACGGCGCTGCAGAGCAGCGAGTAATCAGTTGTCGTTGAACCTGCCTCCCGATCCTGAAATGAGTATTGACTTGCCCCCGCGCGTCAGCGCCTCCTCGGTTGCTGCGTGGATCAGCTTGGAGGTCTCAGATTCAGGGTGCTCCTTCACGTACGCTGTCACCGCATCGATGGCCGACTTCATTGGCCCCGGCTCATCGATCTTCTCGTAGATCGGTGCGCGCCCCGAATCCGTGAATGGCGCCAAGTCGAACGAGTTCGCTTGCATGTAGCGCGCGGCAGCGTAGACGTCGCGTTCCTCGTCTGGCAAGCCAAGCTCCCGCGCTTCGTCCTTGAACGACTCAAGTTCGCGCCCGCGTTCAGATCCCAGCAGGCTCATCCAGTCTTGGAGACCCGATGGTGCGCCGGGCATGAGGCTGAACTGCGCGATGGTCGCAACACCCTCATCCTTGTAAGCCAAGGCACCATCGATTCCAGATGCGTCGATCAGCTTGGCGACGTCCGAAGCATCTTCGTTTCTGGCAGCCGCTGCGTCGCTGTTGAACTCCGATCGGTGCTCCGCCGTGCGGGCGCTATAGTTGTGCTCTTGCGCAGAGCGATTGATCGCGACCGCCTCTGTGCCGCGCCCGACCGCTTCCTGGACACCATCGATCTCGCGCGTGACCTCGGACTTCGAGCTGGGGCTTCCCGCCCCTGCCCCCCTCGTCGCGGCCATCACCGCTCCAGCCTCAGGCGCCGATTGCCCGACCCCGTCATTCACGCTGGCTGCGCCGCGATCCGTAGGCCCACTCATCGCGTAGTAGCGCGCGAACGCGCCGGCCAGGGCCTGCAACCGTTCGGTCTCCCTGCCAGCGAGTCCGGGTAGATTCTCGGTGACCGCTGCCCCGGGTCCCGTTCCTTCGAGGGTCATGAGACTGGCATACGCCATGGCTTGCCGGTCGTCGGTAATCCCCGAATTCTGTCGGACATGCGCCAGGTTCGCTTGTAGCGCGCCCTCCCCTCCGAGCTCGGAAGCCTGCGACCGGAGCTCGGATAGGAATCCCGAAGAATCGTCTGCAACCGATTTGGACCAGTTGAGCCAGGGGACGCTCTGCGTCGTCCCGGTTTGTTCTGTCAGCGTCGCTGACTGTTCGTAGCTTCGGCCCCGGCTGACCGATTCACTGAGCCCACGGCTAATCTCGCGCGAGTCCGAGGCGCTCACACCAAGTCTCGCCATGTCCTGTTGGGAGGTGTCCCAGGCACTCTCAATGGCCTCCTGCCGCGCCAGCTGCATCAGGCGTGAGTCGGCCGTCGACATGCCCTTCGTATCCGTCAGACCAGACGAATTGCTGCCGCTTGTGGCTGCTTGCTCCTCGCCTCGGGCGGACACGCCGACTTCCAGGCCTGCACTCAGTGACTTGCCCAGCGCCTTGACGAGATCGCCGGCTTTGCCTTTCGAGGTACTACTCGACTTCGTGTCGACGCTGCCGTCCGGCTGCTTTTGAGGCGTCGCTTTCGACTCGCTGTCGAGAACCTGGTTCGCGACCTTGCCGACAATGGTCGACAGGAGCTTCGTTGACACCCCGAGGTTCCCGGATACTGACTCGCTCAATGCTTCAGAAGTGCTATTCGATGACAGGTATTGCATCACATCGTTGACGCTGTATCCCTTGTTCAAGAGCGTCTGCAGCGCTTGATTCTCTGACATCGCCTGGCTGTCTGAGAATTGGTTCTTGAGGGCCTCGCTGAATACCTCGGACCGCTCCTTGCTCGCAGCCAGCGTCGAGGCCAGTTTTGTATTGGCACTTGCCGCGGACTGTTGCGCTTGTGTTTGCGCCGACTTGGTGGCAGCAGCCAGCACCTGCCCGACATTGGTTGTCAAGTCCGTTTGCTCTGAGCCGGTCTCGATCGCACCTTTTGTGGGGCTTCCCGTGAACTGCGAGGCTGCCTGGAAAGTCGGCGGCGCCGAGACGGGATCGGGCGTCGCGATCTTCTCGTTGATGTGGTCCTGTCCCTGCAGGCGGCTGAACAGACTGGTCGCTGCAACAGCGCCGCCAAAGAGCAGTGTGAGGGTCAGCATCGGCGTTGCTGCAGCAATCATAGACGCCAATGCCACAGCCTCAGTCGCTTGGTCCAGAATCGTTGCTGAATTCGACAGGCTCCAAATCCCAGACCCAGCATCTGACGCCATTCGCTCTTGCAGCGCAAAGAAGTCCTGGAGCGTCGTGACCTGGTATAGGTTCGTGATAGCCAGTACAGGCATCCACAGGGCGACAGCGAGCGTGAGCGAGACGTACTTGACGATCATTCTGAGCCCCATGGCGCCCAGGCCAATCAGAAACGCGACGAAGGGGCTGAGCGCATAGAAGAAGGACTCGAAGTAGCCAATCATCGGCCTCATCGTCTTCAGGAAAACGGTTTCTTCTGCAGCCCACTGTGTTCGCCGTTGCTCCAAGGCCGCCTGAATCATCAGCGTGTTTTGGTTGCCCATTGACCCGAACGAGCTTCCAGAGGCCGCCTCCAACCAGAGTGAATTGATCATGCTGGCTGCCATGTAGGTCTGTGCGTCCTTGGCGCCACGATTGGCCACCGACGCAAGTGCCCGTCCGATCGATTCCTGCGAGCCTGCGCCAAAGCGGGCTCTGTAAGCCGGGTCAAGCCCCGAGGCCATGTCGGCTTGCTTCGATACCAGCAAGGCGTGAGCATCCGGGCACGACATCGCCACTGACTCACCGCTCATTGATTCGAGCCAGCTCCGTGTTTCCTGGACCTCGTTATCCCACCGGATGGCCGATAGCGGATCGGGCGCGTTTTCAAGCGTGTTGTCGCTCAGGATCTCGAACTGCCGAGCGCGCATTGCGCAGTCGCGCAGATACGCCAGCATTGATCGCCGGTAGTAGTCGTACACGGGAAGCGTGTTTGGTATGGAACTCAGGGACAGCGATCTTACCGACGCGAGTATTTCGGCTGTCCGACCGAATCCGCCTTGGGTTACAGGAATCGCATTTGGATCTCTAAAGGCTGTTTCCATTCGACGCGTGATGTACACACCGGTGCCGCTTATCACGCCACCGATTGCGGCGATGCCCCACGGCACATTGTCGACCACGCGCACGTCGCCTCCGGATACTCCACCTGGCGTCGGGACCATTCCGACGATCTTGACCGTCGTTGTCGTCCCGAACATTGCGGCGAAGATCACGCCTGCGATCATTGACTGCTTGAGGTCGCTCAGGCTTCCAGCGGCGGTCGCGATTCTGTAGACCAACACAAAGAGCCCGACAAGGAACCCGATTTGGCCCATGCGGGCCAGAACACCGCCCTCCCCCAGCATAGCGATGGCGTTGAACACCTTGTACATGAAGTTCGGGGCGCCGATCGAGTAGATTGTCCAGACGTTGTCATCGGATAGAAGTCTCTGCAGCATGGTTAGTTCCCTGCCGGCGCAACGCTGCCGGCGCGCATGTCAGGCGTCTCACCCAATTGCTGCATGGCTCCTAGGCCTTGCAAGACCAGGATGCGCTGGTGCTGGCGCCGTGCGATCAGCTCCCCATCAGCCCGGCGCTTCCGGTCGGCTTCTTCCAACAGCTCGCCGATTTGGGTAGCTTCGGCCGATCCAACCTGCGCGCCTCCTTGGCGCACTGTTTGCAGCACGTCGCTCAAGAACCGGTCAACCAATTCGAGGGCGATTAGCTCTGCGATCACGTCAGCACCTGCCATCGCGGCATGCGCGGTGCCTTGGTCAATGGCGCGATCCAATGCGCCCATCTGGCCTGGCGCGTTGCTCCGGAGTGCTTGATCGACTGGACTAAGTGATGCTGACGCCGAGCGGTACCGCTTTATGTACCCGACGTCACCTGTGTCTGGATCGCCTACCAGTGCTCGAAGAATCTTCGTCTTGAGCCCCTGTCGCGGACGCGTTGTCGGTTCTACGCGTGCATCCAAGCACGTTTCCGTATTCCCGCATGTGATCTCAGCTACGCCGCCTCCTCTGCTGCTCGATCCGAACACCAGCGCGTCAAGATCTAGAGTGGCGGCTATCTTCCGAACCGTTACCTCACTAGGTCGGTCCTCGGGCGGGACTTCCCCGACCATGCACGCACTGGCGTCGCTCGGCGCGCAGACGATCACAGTCCCGAGAAACGACTGAATGTCTATCGCCAACTGGTCATCGCTTTGCTCGAACCAGGAACTGACTCCACGCTCTTTCAGCAGCCTCCAGATCACGTTTCCAGGCTGGATACGGGCGAACTCATCCGGTTGTTCTCGCGCCAGTGCCGCCTCCGTCGATTCCTTTCCCCAGCCCTGGTTCATGGACTCCCAAAGATCAGAGACACTGCCACCCTGGCGCGCTGCCTGCGCACCCTCCCGAAAGCGCCCCGTCATCTGCGCGATCGCTGGGTCGGCTGCCGAGTTGACGAGCGCCTGGCCGATGTCGCAGCTTGATTTCATCATTTGATTGATCTTTTGGACTTTGTCTTGCAGTGCCTGCATTTCTTGCAGGCACTTGTTGCAGACTGCACCCAGCGCGAGGTTGAAGGCATACGACTTTGCGTTCGCCGCGATCTGTCGCATGAGGCCTTGCAGTTCCTCCTTGCTGATGAACGAAAACGACCCTCCATACAGATCGATGCCGCCACATCCACCACTGAACCTGGGTGGATCAAAGCTCAGGATCTGCGGCCGGGTAACTGGCGTCCGATAGCTGAACGATCCCATGGTGACTGTCGGCCGACCCTCGTTGATGAATTGAGGATTCGTCGTGTTCGACATCGATTGGAACGTGGTCTCCAGCTGAGTGTCCATGCCTTGGGCTGACGCCATCTGCGCCACAGCCCATAGCACGGTGATGAGGATAGTTCTGATCATGGATCTGTACCTCCGTTGGTGACGGGAGTGCCTTGGCCGAGACGCAGCCCCCCCCGAGCAATTAGTTCGTCAATCATGCTGTCTGGGTCAGCGTTGTTCCCGATCTCGTTCGCGACGTCGTCCAAGATCGTGTTCTGGAGTGGAGCTAGCTTTTCGAGTTCTTCCCTAGTCACCCAGCCAAGTTCTGCTCCGAGCTCGATGATGCGGTACTCGATCTGATCCATTGTTTGGAGTCCCGATGCCAGTGGCAGGACTCTTCCGTCTCGGTTGACCAGGTACAGACTTGGCGTAACTTGCACGCCCAGCCTCACCGCCTGACCGGTGTCCTTGACGAAGTTCGGGTATCCACCGTTTCGAAGCGGCTGGTGATCTATCGAGATTGGCAGTACGCTGAATCCGTGAGTGCTCTGCAGGGCTTTCAAGGCAGCGACCTGGGCATGGCAGTAGGGGCAATCGGATCTGAAGAAGAACCAGACCCCCGCCTCCGCTTTGATTCTTCCTAACACTGCCCCGCGTTCGGCTGCTAGCTCTCTGGTCCGAGTGGCTTTGGCTAGTGCTGTGAGCGGACTGACTGACTGTTCATCAAGCACCGGGTCCAGCATCGTGAGGCGAGCGCTCGTATCGCTGTAGGCCGAGCTTCGGTCCATTGCGAGCCGTTCCAGATACCGATATCGCCGGACGTTCTCCAGCGTGGGGTTGTCGACTGCCCTATCAAGGTACTTCGGCAGGTTTTCGCGGAGCCAAGCGCTGCTCAGCGGCGCGACCGGCTCGCTGTCCGCTTCCGCCGGTGTTTTTGGCGGTGGCTCGTGCTTTGGCTTCTGTTCAGGCTCCGGAATTGGTTCATAGTAGAACCACCCACGCTCATGAAGAGGTTCGCGTGCGTGCCCAACCGCTGAAAGGCAGAGCACTGCAATACTGAAAATGATGACGTGGACGGCGCGCATGTCGCCAGCCTAGGTGTACTTCGGCCCACTTCTCCCGCGAAAACCCCGCGTTTTTTCGCGGTTTCCTCTGAGTCTAGCCCTGCTTCGCCAATGCCAGAAGCTCTTTCCCTGCGATGGACGAGGACCGACCTAGTGCTTTGAACCGATAAGTGCAGACAAAGCAATCACCTTCCAAGGTTCTCTTCACGCCTACTTTCGGCTGGATTTTTAGGAAGTGGGTGGCACATGCAGGGCATCGCGCCAGATCGAAATCGCCCTTCTCGATCTGCTTCAGCGCGAAGCACAGTAGGTCAGGCTCAACCTCGTGGCCTGGTGCCCTCGCATCTAGTGCCCGAAGCGCCCTTACGAACGCGCCGGGGTCGCTCCATGACTCGGTCTGGTTCGCAAGTCTATAGGCGTGCAGGAAAACGGAGACATAGAGTCTGAGCTTTGCATCGTCCTGAAAAACGGTCAGGGCGCCTTTCCGTCGCCCGGGCGTACGCGCGCCACGATCCCTGTCAATCAGGGAGTCAACGGTGTGCTTACTCAGCCCCGTCATTTCAATGATATACGAGGCACTTACTCCGGCCGCGATCATGATGCCAGTGTACTCAAGAATGTCCGTATCCGAGTGAAGGGCCGCAGTCCTTCGCACATTCTTCGTCGTTCTCACTCTGAGGCTCATGATTGCCGGTCTCGCAGCAACGGCGTGGCTGTTGTAGAGCAGAGGAGCAGGTGCTCAACTTCGTCCTTGTTCGCCTCGGCTTCAATGAGCATTGCTACAGCTTCTAGACTCTGCACATCGACTACATGATAGTCCGGCGCCAGTCCCAATATCATCGTCTCTAGCTCGTCAATTGATGCATCTACAAGCGCATCCATCATTCTCACTGGGACCGCGAATTGCATCGCCGCCTCAATGGGATCCAGTTCTGCTTGAGCTCGCATTGTATGCCAGTAGTGTAAGTGAAACTCGCGTTCTTCCGAAGCCAGGCCACGTGCACCGATCGTCCGTGGAATTGTACGCTTCGTTTCGAGATACCTGAGAATCTCGTCTCGCTCTACTGGCCTGAACTGGCAGACCGGCACTTTCGAAAGCGTCTCGATCGATTGTTCTCGCAGTCTCATGATCCGTTGAAGCAAGATCTTCGATGCTCCATATTGAATCGCTGCGGCTTTCATGTCAGCGCGTGCAGCATCGCGCATCAGCTCCCAACCGCGGCGGTTGAGGCTGTGCACATCGCGAATCCAACGCGCAACTGTCATTCGAATCAGCCCTGTTTAGCTCCGCCACTGCTATTTCGTGCTGCGGCACGTTTGATGGCCGCCCTGACAATAGCACTTGTGGCACCAACGAAGCGTGGATCCTGGCCCTGAAGAATCCGGAGTCCTTTGTCCAGTAGGACTTCTGTCTCTTCGTCAATAGTGAGGTTGCGGGCGATCGGGAATGTCATGTTTGCCTCGCCGATTCCGACGGTCACCAATGCCTCGTCTGTTGCCAGCAAATCTCGGATTTGTGCGCAGAGCCATTCCGACGCCTTCCTCGGACTGACGCCATCGCGCTTCAGCGACTCGTCTAGCTTGTCTCTTAGCTCTTCGGACAAGCGAACTTGCGTCCGTCGCGACTCACTCATGGCTTGCTGCCCTTCGCTAGCTTTGCTGCGAACTGGTTGAGCACTTGGCGTACAACATCGTTTAGCGCGCTCAGATCGTCAAAGCTCACACCGGCGAATTGCTTTTCGAATACATCTTTGCCAATCAGGCGGTGGCAAAGCTCGCGTGCCACGGCCGAGGCATTGCCGCCTTTGATTTCGAGTTTGATTGAAGAAGCGGGTCGACCGCGTCTTTCGATTTTGCGAGGCGGCAGAGGTGGGTTCGGTTCAACCTCTGGATTTGCTTCCAGTCCAAGCATCGCGGCTCGCGCGAGCGGATCTTTCTCGCGTGTTGCGCGCGCAGCGAGTTCGACGCTTGTGACCTTGCCCGCCAAGACGAGATCGGTGACTTGCTTGTCTCGTAGGATCGCCCAATATTCAAACGTCTGCGAGCGTTCTAACCCGCAGCAGCGGGCTAGTTCCGCGGCGTCCTTCACAGGTTCCTGTTCCATGGCTCTTGCAAGCGCGGATACCTTTTCCTTCAGTGACAGGTCTTTGCGCCCCAGGTTTTCGGCGATCTGCTTATAAAGGCGCCTCGTTGGTGCTGTCCGGGAGATGTTCGCACGGATACTTGGTTTGCCGAGGTAGATGTGGGCCAGCAAGCGACGTTCGCCCCAGGATAGGCGGAATCTGTCGCCATGCCTGTAGAGTCCGATCGGCTGGATGAGCCCCATTTCTTCGATGTTTGCAGCGAAGTCCACGAGGTCTTCATACTGCGCCAATGCGTCTGGGTCTGTCGGAGGTATCCGATTTCGCAGCTGCTCGGCGGTGACAGCAAACGTGCGTGGCTGCTCGGGGTCTCGATCAATCAACTCGATTGCGATGGACTCTGTCGTGCCAACGTCATCGAGCGAGGAATCCGTTAGCAGTCTGCTCATCTGGTTCTGGTGATCGGTCGGCGCCCCAAACCTCTTTGCCTTTCCGCTCATTTTGACTTACCTTTCTTTGTGGCGCTCACTTTCTTTGCTGGAGCACGAGATTTGTTCTGCTTCGTACTATCGGGTGATGGCTCAGTGCGATTGAAGTCTGGGACCGGCAGTCCGATTCGCTGAAACACCTTGGCGCAAGCGCTTTCGCAAACCAGCCGCACCTCACTGGTTTCGGGGAGGTTGAAGACGCTTTGGGGATCGGCGCGAGGATGATCCGCCTCTGCGATCCCTGTACGAAGTGGAATCATGGTCTCCATCAGGAACGGGGCAATCGAGACATTCTGCTGCATCGAAGCAAGGATCCCCTGTTGGAGAGCGACGCTTTGGGTTCGATTTGGAAGGATACCGATCAGCTCGATGCGGTCCTCGTCACTTCGTACGCGTTGTTCTGCGCGCCAGGCCTGCAGCATGCCGTTCAATCCCTCCACCGACTGCGATTGCAACTGCGTCGGGATCAGCATGTGCGTGGAGGCACGAATTGCTGACATTGTGATCTTCTCTTTGTTCGGAGGCGTATCGATCAGGATGAGGTCGTACTCACTTTGCACGTCAGGCAGTCTGAGGAACTTCCTGAGTTGTTCTTTGATTTCATCTTGACGACGCGCCTCTTTCAACGCGCGCAGTGCACTCCCTGTGCTTGGAATCAGCCAGAGATTTGTCCCGCCCTCTTTGTCACGCTGACCGACTGGGTAAGGCCATACTCCCGTGCCATCGTAAAGCGACACAATCGAGGTTCGTGCTTGCTGTGCATCATCTTCTTGCGTCCAGTCCGGGTGGACCGGTGGGATTGTGTCTTGAAGATCAGCCGGGTTCTCTTCCATTTTCAGGAATCTGCGCGACAAGCTGCATTGGTCATCAGTGTCGATGAGAAGCACCTGGTATCCAGCCTTTGCTGCATACTCTCCCAGCATTCGAGTGATGGTTGTCTTGCCCTCGCCTCCCTTATGCTGGGCGACTGTTAGGATGATGCTGCGACCTGTGGTTTTGCGTGGGGACAGTTCGTCGCTCATGACTCAGTACCTTGGCTCAATTATCGAGTATGCTACACGATAATTCCTTGGCGAGTATTGTACTCGCTAGCACCCACTGGAATTAATTGAATAAAACAACCGTTTGAATCCCTTTATTTTCAATGTGATAGAACCAAAATGACCGCTCAGTCCGGAGCCGGACAATCTGATCAGCAGATGGGTACGTTGATGGCTGAGCTCAGCTCGGCGGCTGCGTCCGGCGACTATGACCGCGTTGACCAGATCAATCGCCAATTGGCCGCATTGTCTGAGAGAAAGAATGCCAAGAGTCCCGCGCCGGATCAGGTTCCATCGGCCTTGCAGGCACCGGTAACAACGACCCCGGCCATAGCGGACACACGAAAGCGCTCGCGCGGTATGAAGTCCGCGCCGCCTGCTCGAGAACCGCAGCACCTGCCGATCTGGGCGGAACGGCACCGCGGTATTCCGAACGAACTCGTCCGTAGCGCCCTCTTTTCTGTCACCGCTGCCCCTCGCCGGCAGCTCAAAGATCAAGTCATCGCTGGCACGGCACAGCGCATGATCACTTACTCTGGCGAGGAACTGCGCGTCACTGATGAAGACGTGCTCCTCCAGATCTACCATTTGGCTCGCGGTACCAAATTGGGGGAACCGTTTACGGTCACCGCGGGCGATTTTCTAGATCGTCTCGGAAAGACTCACGGTGCCAAGAACTATGCGGAGCTGTACAAATCTCTTCACCGCCTTTCGAAGGGCAACGTCACGATCACTGACGTGCGTGAACAAGGCGAATACACGCTCCAGTCGGGACCAATTATTTCTGACCTGCTCATCCATCACGCCGCCTTGGGCCAAGCGAAATGGATTCAGATCACGCTCAGCGCTCGGACTGAAGAGCTCTGGAACTCGATGGGTTACACCCTCCTAGACTGGCAGCAACGATGCAAACTGAGTGGCCCCATGGGCAAGGCCTTGCATCGCTATTTCGCCTCGCACCGTGACCCCTATCCGATCAAGGTCGAAACCATCAGGCGAATGATGGGGTCAGAAACATCGTCAATCGCCCGGTTTCGTCAGTTGCTGCGACAAGCTCTTGATGAGCTCGTCGAGATCGGCTTTCTCACCCGATACTGGATTGACGGTACCGACAAAGTAAACGTCACACGCGCAGAGTCGTCCCCCGGCCTTCTATCCTGATCAACTTGCGGAGTCCGGCACCGGACGCTCGCTCCGTCGAGCCGCATGCTGCGCCGGTGTCGCCGATTGAAGCCGTTACTCTCCAGCGAGCAGCTTCAGTTTCCCGAGCAGCTATACCCGTGAGTACGCAGTACCTAACCATCCACTTGGACCACGAGCACCTCGGCGCTGAGTCGCGTTGGCAATCGATCAGGAAAGGATGGGATTACAAGCCCCCTGAACCCCTCCGTTTCGTCTTCTGGTACGGCAAGGCGCTGAGGAGCTCGTCAAGATTGGCCTTCTAAATCGATCTTGGGTCAAAGCCGCCGCCAAAGTGAAATCCGCATCGGGAGAGTCCGCGGCGGGACTTCTATTGTAATCACCTTGCGTAGTCCGGCACCGGACTCGCCATCAATCCGGCCAAAGGTCACGCCGATGTCACCGCTCGAACCTGTGGCCCTTCTCCAGCCATCGCCATCGGTTGTCCGAGCACCGATACCCGATAGTACGCGGTACCTAACCGTGCACTTGAACAACGAGCACATCTGTGCCGTGTCGTGTACCCAATCACTCACGAATAGCATCGCAGACTACCGATCAGCCCCCCAACAACTGTCCTCTGCGTAGTCGTTGACCTCAGAAATGGAAGTACTCGCAAGTACGTACTGACAAGCTGAACCGCCACTTATAGGAGCCACCATCGGATCCAACCTGGCGCAAGTCGAGTCGGTCCAGCAAAACGCAAAGTGCTGCATGCACTACCACTCACGCAGAGCCGTGGTGAAACTGCATCTGTGCCACTGCGATCGCACCCGATTCACACGAGACCGCTCTCAGAGTAATTGGACCCCAAGCTATACAGCTCCAGCGCTAGACCTGCCGGACGCTGTCACTGACCGCTCAAATTCGGAAAGGTATTCGACCCAACCAAATACTCTCAAGTACGCACTTGCCATCCGCAGACAGGATGAAGTTCAAACAGAAGAGACTCTTCCCTAGCCATAACTCAGGAGACCTCCGCGCTCTGCGACATCACGCAGCGGTAGCACGGAATCAAGTCCGGCACCGGACCAGTCCGACAACCGGGGCATGGTGCATGTCCATCGACCCAGCCCGCGTAGAGGCAAATGAGATAGGGGAAAGCTACCTGTGAGTACGTGCTTGCGTCAGATCAACGGACGGTCCAACTGGCGAAACAAAGAGGGGTAAGTCCCAGTACCCTGCAGCCGCCCGCTCAGGGAGACTGACTCAACCCCCTGAACAACAGTGAGACCCCGGAACCAATTTACACACATACATCAACCAGCGAGTCCGGTACCGGACAACCAGCTCTAAGCGAAACACCAAGACCAACAAATAGGCCGATCACGCTTCAAGAGGCTCGCTTGACCTCTACGGCCACTAGGTAGGAACCCCAAAACCCTATGGCCCAGAACCATCAATCAGGTGAAGGGTAGGGGTCCAATGCCCACCCAATGACACGGCCACCCTCACCTGTGGCGCCACTCAGGCAACCAGCGTCACAAAGGATCTGCGCAAACGAAAATCACGGTAAAGGTTCACCGTGCAAACAGTCCGGTACCGGACTGCGGACTAGCGTCGCCGCGTCTCCGTACCTTCGTGTACCGAAGCACGTACCGCCAGGTAAGCCACAAACCCGGAACAGCACGCAGTAGCAACGAGCGCCCAATGCTCTAATCGTCTTTTAGACTTTCTCAAACTTAAGCTCACTGATCGCCAACCAAATGCCCAAAAACACAGTCGAACTCACCAACCGACAGCACAAGCTCGAGTGATCTTCGCTTCGAACCCAATGCCTCCGGCCCGCCAGTTCCACTTGCATCGGACAACTTCCGCATCAGCCCAAGCAGGTCACCCGCACCAAACCATGCCAGGGATACCCGCACTTCCGCACCCGCACTGACTACTGACACACTGGTTCCCAACTGCTCACCTAGGCTACTCGCCAGCCGATCAAGCTCGGCCACTTGAACAGTTCCACCCGAAAGTTTTGCCCGAAGCTCACGGACCGACCAGGCACCGGCGATACATCGTCCAGCCCAGGTCTCGGCCGAGCTACTATCAGCGAGCTCACCAAGCGCGACAACGTGCGACACCGTCAACCTGCCATCGTCGACCAATCTCAAAAGCGCCAAGACAGCGGACGGTAGCCCCAGCAACCGCGAAACTAGGGTGGTCTGCATGCCCACCAAACTACCAATCGTTGCGCGATCAAGACCAAGAGACCGTAGCAACGTGATGGCCAGCATGCGGCCCGCCCAACTCCACTTGGCCTCTTCGATATCGGCAAAAGCCTCTGCAGTCGATTCCGGTACCGGACGGTCGATCATCCAGGCACGCACGCTTCCCTCAGCCCTCCCGCCAAACACAATCCTCTGCCCGCTGACCAACACAGCGTCGCGCGGGCCAACAACGCGCGACGGCGCATATAGCTGACGCAGGCTGCGACCATCGACGACCTGTGATCGCAGCCGATTACCTCGATCAAACGCTCGACGTTTCTTCATTGTGTGCAACGTAGCACACAACGGGCGCCCTCACAATTGGAACCCCGTTAGCAAATCACGAGCCTCAGCCACCAGTTGATCGGTCTCGCTTGATGAATTCTGAGCCGGGATAGAAGGTTCACCAGCGGCCTGGACTGATCCCAAGCCGCCTCCAGACGCCCTCACGCGGCCAGACAAGGCCAGGAGTCCAAGTTCCGCCAGCCGGCGAACTTCCGTTGGACTGAGGACTCGCCCTGATGTCGCGGAAAGGGCAGGGGAGCTTCCCACCCGAACCCGAAACCTTGCCACCTCGACATCAGGAACCGTCACCAGTGCACCTCCGGCCCCCGCTACCGGCCCCAGTACGCCGCGGTCGATCGCGTAGCCGACTTCCACGAGCGACACCAGCCGATAGGCCCAGGCACGAGCACCGAAAGTGGCCAGGTGACGGCTCAGCATGCAGGTACCGCCGAACGTAAGATCCCATCCTGCACGCCGCCCCATCACGAAACCCCGGCAGCAGCACGTGCCCGAGCCAGAAACCCCCGCGCATTCGCCAACTGCGGACTCTCGACGACGTGAACCAGCGCATTTGGAAAAGCGCCCCGCAGCTGCTCATCGAACAGCGCGCTACCGCCCCCGGAAAGGAGAACCACATCGACAGCCTCCTCCCCACGGATGCTCTCAAGAATCTCGACCGATAACCGGCGCCCGAGCTCAGCCGCTGCATCAGCGAGAATCTCGCGAAACGGAATCGTAAACTTGCCCACGAGGAGATCCTTCGTGCCATCACGTAGCGCCAGCTCAAGGCGTTCCCGCGATACGCGCACCCCCTGGTACCGAGCGGCGATCCGCTTACCCGTCTCATCAAGCACAGCCGAAATCGCCACGGTCGATGTTCCGGCGCTACGATCACGAATGCCACGGTTCTTCACGACGACATAGTCAGTCGAGTAGAACCCAGGATCGATCGACAAGGTGCACGTTGCCTGGCCAGCGATTCGACTGACCAGCTCCCGGTCCATTCTCCCGGACCCTGCAGAACCGAGAACCAGGAACACCGCTCCCATTGGCTGCGGAACCACGCTCACTCGCTCCACGGTGACTGTACGTCCACCACGCACCGGATGCTTCCCCGTAAGCCGTTTCACCAGTCGTGCCCTTCGCTCTGGATCAAGGTAGTGCGACATCGGCAAACCGGTCACAAGCTCGTCCACCACCTGCTGGCCGCTCTTGATAATTGCTGCATACGCCAGCGCCAAGTACTCATTCGTCGCCGCGTAGTCAGCATGGAGTTGGCGCACGCTGGCCTGAAACTCTCCAGGGTTTGCTCCCGCAACCCACACCTCGCCCTCAACGAGAACCTCCACCCCGCCACACAGATTCCGCCCACCTGACGCATCCGCCGGCAACAAACTCGCCAGCGCAGCACCGGACGGCATGATGTGAACGTGCGACTCTCCAGAGCCTTCAGTCCAAGCGGTCTTCACGTATCCGTACCCGATATCCAAGCCCATACACACTTTTCGACTCATTTCACTCTCCGTTTGGGAATTCCAGATCTACCGAACTCGCGATTCCACGCAAATTCGAAAGGACGGTGTAGCCCATGTCTCTCAAAAAGAGCTGCCACGACTTGCGCGGATAGCGCTCACGTGGCGTCGCAACGGCAGAATGTGACTTCGATTTGCGACCGAGCAGCCATCCAGGTCGACAAAACGGATCACGACGCCACAATGGGCCGCGTACGCGCCGAGAAGAGCCCAAAAAGTCGCGAACCCGACAATTCCCCGAGAGCGCCAGTGCGAGCAGTTACAACACCCGGAAACGCCTAGCCAGCAACAGGACAGCAGAACTGCCGGCTGCCACGAAAGGCCGACAAAACCAACGCTTTGCGCGGGAGCGGGGATCAGGAGCGCCGATACATTGGCCTGCATGATTCAACTCACCGCCAATCTCTCGCCACGCAAAGAGAATCCACTCGTCGTCAGACCGAGGATGCGCAGCGTTCGGGTCGGCCGCACCACCAAGCTCTCGCAAACCGTCGCAGCGCGCCCACGAATGGATGCCATCGCCGCGCCTGAAAGCGCCTTCGCGGAAATCAAACTGTGCCAAATCAGCAGCGACAACTGCTTGATTCGATTGAGCTGCAAACCTGTGCCACATTGCTCTATGCGACGAGCGGCAGCGCAGCAAACTTCGTGGCGATTTCACAAGCCCCTGCTGACCCACGCGAGATACCGAACCTCGTCTGCAGCCCGCGCAAATGCTCTATATTCCTCACTTGCGGTATCGCATCTCTGCGAAGCGCACGTTATCCCAACGCGCGTAGCATGCGCTCGCCGTGCAACCAAATTGCCCATAGGCTGAATAATGGGCAAAACGCGTGCCGAACTGAATACACCATCGGACCTAGCAACGGCCATCACCCGGTGCGCCGGCCACGTGGCAGCGCTTGTCTCGAAAGAGCTCGACGCACTGGTGCGCACAGCGCGAACGCTGCAGGAACAATACGAGAGTCGTCGGACGGCAGAAGAGACCAGATGGCAGCACATGGTGCTCGCAATCAAGACCGGCCCAAGCCTTGTGCTCCAATGGAGTCGGCGCCGGCGCATAAGGCGAACAGCAACCGGTAGAGCATGGTGGTGGGACACGATGCCCTATGACGCAAAGCGCAGATGCTGCCCGATCCGTGCCCTGACGGCCAACCAACCGCCTGAAATCGCTGCACTCATCATAAGCACAGAGTCCGCCGCGACCGAGATTCGGAAAAACTGGCAACTCGTAACGAGACTTCGCATCACAGCAACCGCACTGATGCGGCTTGGCCAACTCGCACCAGCCGAAAGCCCTTGGCTGCACCTGACAGGAAAAAATGGGTCAACCATTCTGGCCCAAGACCACATGCAGGACCCAGACTCGTTTGCAACGACAGTCCTAATGTTCGTCGCAGCCCTCCAAGACCAGCTTCTCAGGAACGGTGACGCCCTGTCGCAGTACGTCGAGAACAATCGTTCAAACAAGGGCTATAGACTGCGGAGCAACCGGCGGGGTAATTCGCTGGATCTCGCCTGGTACCACGGCCCGGCTGCCAGTCGCACCACGGTGACGCGGCGTAAGAACGCGAATATCACCAGGCTCATCGCTACAAACAGCGAAGACGCGAACCTAATCCGGGAGTGTGAGGCGGCGGCCACCGTCATTCGGCGAGCGTGGGCTATGTGCGGTCAGCTCATCGCGCGCGCGAAGGAGATTGAAAAGCTGACCAAGGCATGCGCTCCGCGAAAACTGGGCGAAATTGCCATGGGCGGACTCGGTGGTAATCCGGAAGCTCCACCACGGAGTTCAAAATGAATCAAAACGCATTACGGACAGCATCCAATCGGGCCGGTAATGGTCTCGGGCCAGTTTCCTCCCCAGATCGGCGATGGCACCACATTCGCGAGAAGTGGATCACCGCTGTGGCAGTAGTCGGTGACCGGAGGCCATTGGCGCGCTTCATCCGTGATTTCAAGCAAGGGAGGCCAGCATGACCAGTAGCCAAACATGGTCTACGGTGGCCATCAGCGCGCTGGCCGCTGTCATTGCGTGGGGCTTCTGGCGCAACCTCGGCGATACCCAGCCGGAGGTCGTTGAAATGGACCTCGACGGCGCGATCGGAACCGATGTGTTGGCAGACCAATGGGTCCCGGTCATCCGTGACCACTGCATGCATGAAGGAGCCATGGTCGTCCGCATAACGTCCCCGGGCGGCAGTCCCGGAGAAGCTGCCCGCATCGCCTCGGCGCTTAGGGCCTGCCATCGAACTGTCTACACCGTCGCAGAGGGTGTGGCCGCGTCGGCAGCACTCCTACCCCTAACGGCAGGAAATGAGGTCATCCTCGACCCGTATGCCTTGGTCGGAGGAATGGGCATCGTGAAGCCAATGACGTCCTGGGCGTCTTTCGCACAAACTGTAGGCGTGGCAGACCAGTCAATTGCCTCTGGGCCGCTGAAACTGGCAGGATCTCCGCTGCGCACCCTCAGCGAAGCCGAGAGAGCGAGCATCGAGCGACTGGTCTCAGCAGCGTCAGCCCAGTTTCGAAGCGACATCGCCGGTCAAAGGCCAAAACTGAACCTGGCCCCCGAAACTGAACAAGGGGCACTGATCACCGCGGGCGCAGCGCGCGAACAAGGGATTGGCGACAGAGTCGGAACGATCGACGCCCTTCAGCGCGAGTTGCCCGGAACGTGGCAAAATGTAACACCAACGAGGCCACAGGGGCCGCAACAGATCCTCACGCTCGCTGCCGGCGCGATTACCCGGGGCATAGCAGCGGAAATTTCTACCTCACCTATCGAGTGACACCATGCACGCAATTCTATTGACGCTCGCGCTCGCGACATCCCCCGACACACCGGTAGGCGACATCGACCTTGCGATCTTTGCCACTGAGGCGCCGCAGACCAAAGCTGTCACGAGCGGCGACGATCAGAGTCGCTCCGCAAGCAATGACGCCCCCCAACTCGCCCCCTTGCCTCCAGCGCTTGTCGATAGCCTGACTGCTGGTTCAGCGGGAGAGTGGTCGGCACGAGCGGGCGACACGCTCCACCAGACGCTGAATCGCTGGGCCGAAGACGCCGGCTGGCAGCTTATCTGGGCAGCCAAGCCGGAAACCGATGTCGTCCTGGATGTCGATGTGAACTTCCCCGTTGGCAGCACGATGCAAGAGGCAATTCGAGGCACCTTCAAAGCGCTGTCTCGGAGACCAGTCGCTCCCAAGGCCTGTGAATACACGAACAAGACACTCCGAATCGTCAACCTGGGAGACCGCTGTGAATAACCTACGATCAGTAACTGCCACTGTGCTCCTATTGGCTCTGTCCGGGTGCGCCGTGACGCGGGGACAGCGGGAAGCTTTCGAGACGCAATCGCGGATCGCGGCTGACGCAACCCGCGCCAAGGCAGACATGCAACGCGCTCAGACCAACGAGCCTTGGTACGAAGTCGTCGATAACGTTTGGGTCGGGACGCGCCAAGCTGCGGATCGGGCGCCATCCCTCCCAAATGTCCTCGCTGCACCCATTGAACGCCAGACCGTAGCACCTGCAACCGTCGCAGAAATCGCCGCATGGCTGAATAGGCACTACGGCATCACAGTCGAAATGTCAGACGACGTAAGGAGTTCGCAAAAGGCAGGGGAGGGGATTGTCCTCTCGCATCGGGGCACCGTCGCGAGCTACCTCGACGCCATAACAGCGCGCACCGGCATCTTCTGGCGTTGGTCCAATGGGCGGGTCCAGCTGTTCCGCCGGGAAACAAAAAGCTATCAGTTCGATGCCTTGGCATTCAAAACCAACATTGAAAACACCATCACCAACACGAATGCGTCTGGCGGTACGTCGGGTGGATCCAGCGGCGCATCCTCAGGGGGAAGTGGCGCCTCAACAGGGCTCACTACGAGCTCGGGGCAAACAACGACTTTGACAGCAAGCATCGACCCATTCGAATCGCTCGTAAAAGATGTCGAAGCGATCGTCGCCCAGTCGAGTGCGAATGGTGAAAAGGGAGAGGTAATCGCAAATCGCTTCCTGAACACCGTGACCGTCACCGACAGTCCCATTGTTCACCAGCGGGTCCAGGCCTACATGGACCAAGCCAACGCGATCGCCAGCAAGCAAGTACAGTTCAACGTCAAGGTACTGTCAGTCGAGTTGGACGCCAGTGAGAGCTACGGCATTAACTGGGGGGTGATCTACAAGGATCTGAGCAGCCGGTTCCAGATCGAAACCAACCTGGTGTCAGACGCGATCAACTCTGCAAACACCACGACGATTGGTCTTCTGAATCCCAATAGTCGATTCGACGGATCAGAAGTGCTTCTCGAAGCGCTCAGCGCGCAGGGGGATGTGAGCATTGAGCAGAGCGCCAACGTCATCACAATGAACGGCCGCCCAGCGCCGATCCAAGTAACTGAAGACACCGCCTACCTCCCGAGCGTGACCTCCCTGCAGGTCCCGAACGCCGGAGCAACAACCTCGTTCCAGGGAGCTACCGTCACAACAGGGTTTGCGATGCGCCTTACCCCAATGGTTCGCGCCAACAACGATGTCATCGTCCAGCTGGAGCTCAACATCTCGAACCTGCGCAACTTGCGCCAAATATCGCCTGGTCTCGGGCTGACTGCGGAGCAACCAGAGATCGATAGACGCCAGATTGCACCCCAGGTGCTTCTGAAGTCTGGGGCCACAATGGTACTGTCGGGCTTCGAGCAGACTCGGGCCGGCGGCAATCGCCGCGGTATAGGCTCAGCCACTTTCCAGGCCTTGGGAGGTGGGACGAACGCGAGCCAGAAGCGATCCACGCTGGTGGTGCTGATCACGCCGGTTGTGCTGTGAGGCATTCGACGTGATCACCCTCTCCATCACTCTGCAAGGGAAGGCCTTCGCGGCAGTCGGTGATTTGACGTGGCTGAATCTCAGCAACATCAATGATCCTAAAGCCAAGCGGCAAGGGCAGGGCTCGAGTAAGGCTGAACCAGGTACGCTTGCGGTACCGATTCGAGCTTTGAAGGAAACTGTCAGAAAGCGCGGGTTCGCGCGCGGCTGCCTCTGCCAAGATTCCAACCAGCCCGCGAGTTGGATGTTGGGCACGCACAAGGACGCTCCAAAGGATGCCGTCTCGGCCCTTGTGTGGGTCGCACGATCGAACCCATCCAGACGTGTCCTCTACGTTGAGCAACTCGAATCCGGGGGGACCTGGTTCGTGGCCACCGATCAGGGTCGCATTGCTGTCGTTCAGCGAAACGACGAATTAATTGCCGATGACAAAGTGGTGCAGTCCCTGGTCAATGACGTCTTGGAGCACTGGGCAGCCGAAGAAATACCCTACTCGGTTGTGCTCAATCTCCGGAACCGAATTACCACCCCGCTACTGGAACGGGCGATCCAGAGCGGGCAAGCGGCACCTGGGAAGCTGGTCGACATCCTGTCCGCCCCCCCACCGGCGGAAGCGAGGTTCAAGCGACTGCTCCCGCTCCCTTTGGGGAACGCACTACTTGCGCTCGCGGTCGTGTCGGGCATCGCCTATTTCGCTTTCGACTGGTACATGACACTACGAGCCGAGCAAGAGGCGCTTGCTGAGTTGCAACGCCGGCAGTTGGCTGAAGCTGGCCTGGATGTCTCCCGTGCCGCGTTAACCGAAGCTGACGCTACGGCCCAAGAAGCGGCGATTCAAGCCGCGCTCCAGGAAGATACGGCAACCCCAGTCCCACAAGACGTAATCATGGGATGCGCCAATCTGTTCGCAAGGGTAAGAGAGTATCAATTGGGCTGGGAACTCTCAGAGTTCTCATGCTCGCCGTCGGGAAATAGCGCAACGGCAACATATCGCTTGCCACTCACCCAAGAGAAACTGGGGGGGTCCAACGCGACCATCGCCGCACTGGAGCAGGAGGCTTCTGTGGCGTACTTCGCCGAGTATCAGAGAGCCGTGGCGACCTTCGCGATCAGCCCCCCTCCTATTCGGCAGTCCTTGACAAAGGACCTACTCCCGCAGTCAAAATTATGGATCAGGGATCTAGGACAGCGGTTGCAGGATCTTCGGACCGCAGACCTCAGGCTGACTGCTTCGGCAACGGATGCGGTCCAGCGTTCAGTTCAATACCAGGTACCCGTCGACCCAACTGTCGCTGAGACGGCTGGGCCGAAATTCGCAGACGTCAGTCCGGAGCGCGCGTACCTGACTGGCACCGTGGCGCTAGGCGGCGAGGGGCCGCTGACACTCACCGGGGCCAATTGGACTGAGCCACATTTTTCGTTGAAGAGACTGAGCATCACACCGAGCCAATCGGCGTGGACCTGGAACCTGGAGCTTACCTATGTTTGCCGTCCGTAATAGTGCATTCGTTCTTCTAGTTGCAACCCTTTGCGGCGTTGCGCATGCAGAGCCGCAGCCTCAAGTTGAGAAGACCGGTTCTGCAGGTCCGATCAATCAAGGTAGCAGCGCGGCGCGCCCCCCAAGCCCCCAACTGCAGCAGCAAATTCAGCTGAACCAGCTGAACCAACAGGTCGCAGCAGAACTCCAGCGCATTCAGGGGGAAGTCCAGATCGAGGAGGCTCGAAAGGGCCTCGAAGCCGCAAGAGACGGCAATGCGCCGATTCTCGTGGGCACTTTCATCACCGCCAAGGGTCCTTACGCAGAGTTCCAGGCGAACGGAGCTGCAATGGAGTTGCAGGTCAATGAATACGTGACCCCGGAGCTACGCGTAGCAGAAATCCACCGCGATCGCGTCGTCCTATGCAAGAAGTCCAGTCGGCAGTGCAAGACCTATACACCCGTGCTGCCTGGCGCATCGACCGCAGCCAAGATGTAGTCCGGAGCAGTTATGCGTGACTTCACCATCCACGAGATTTCAACCGTCCTGCGCGTCTTGACGGCGCCAGGTGGCCCAGTAACCACAAACGATGCCCAGCGCCAGCATGGCGCAATCATCGAGACGCGGGAGCACGAAGTGCTCCTGGTTACCCGCCCGCGGGAGCCAAAAGCGCGCATGGCGTTCGAACGCGATGCCCTTCAGGCAGGTGTAAAGGTCGACAGGCGAGTCGAAGCGACCGAAGAAGTGATTCGATGTCTCTATGACACTGCGCACAGATCGTCCCGGACGCCGCTGCTCACCGAAGCTGAAAAAGGCAAGCCGCAGGTACTGGTCGAGAGCATTGTGCGAAAAGCGATCGAGTTGGGAGCCAGCGACATCCATATTCGCACCGAGGGTACCCATACCGATGTTTCCTTTCGGGTCCATGGGGACATCATTCCAATGGCCGACCAACTGACCCGCAGCCAGGGTGAGCAACTTGGCATAACGCTCTGGAATATGAAGGACCAGACGTCCGCAAGCGATGAGTTCCGGCCTGGCAATTACCAGCAGTGTCGAATCGAGCAGGACTTCTTAGTCAGTGTGGGCGACTCCAGGCGGACAGTAAGGACGCAGCTCCGCTATCAGGGCTCGCCGATGAAGGCAGGGGCCTTCAAAATTGTGATGCGCGTGCAAGCTACCCAGCGAGCGGGCCAGAACAGGACCCTCCCGGAGTGCGGATACACGGATGATCAGTGCACCGCGCTGGAAGCAGCGGCCATGGCCTCTGATGGCCTGGTTCTGATAAGCGGCCCCGTCAACTCTGGGAAGACAGTGACCTTGGGGGCTATCGGGGCATTCCAAGTTGCTGTGTATGGCCAGCGAAAAGTCATCGCAACGGTCGAGGACCCCGTCGAGCTCGATATCCCAGGAGCTTGTCAGCATCCGGTGGTCGACAAGGCAGACGGAAGGGGATTTGACGAAGCAGTCTTATCCGCCCTGCGCCAGGACGTCAACACCATCATCTTGGGTGAGATCCGGACCAACTCTACGGCAGGGATTTGTCGCAAAGCAGCGGAGACCGGGCACTTGATCATGTCGTCGGTGCACGCCACCGACGCGTGGGCGACACTGACGCGAATCACCAAGCTCGGAATCGAGATCGAAAAGATCGGTGAACCGGGCTTCCTGCGTGCGATATGCAACCAGCGACTCATCCCAACGCTCTGCGAAGATTGCGCATTGAGCTGGTCGGAAAAGGCGCGCGACCCGCTGTTCACGCGCCAGCTAAACCGCGTTCGCGCCGTCATCGCAAAGCGCAACAACATTGATCGCGTGCGCTTCAAGAATCACAAAGGCTGCGAGCACTGCACCGGTGGCAGCACCGGGTTGCGACTCGTTGCTGAAATCCTTGTGCCCGACCAGCACCTGTGTGACCTGCTGCAGGCTAACGACCTGAAAGGGGCGCGCGAGTATTGGACATCAGGCGATCTCTCCAAGAAGGCCGGATTGGGCCCTGGCAACGCCTACTCCTCTGCCTTCGCGCTAATTGAAACTGGACACGCTTGCCCGTTCGACGTCGAACACCGGTTTGGCCAGCTGTACCTTCCCAAAGATCACGATCGCCCGATCCTGACGGTGGCCAGCTGATGAATGCCATCTTAGACGACTGGAAAGACACAATTCAGCAGTGGATGGACATTCCCGCTCAAGCCGAGGCCTTCCGCTTGTGGCGCCTGAAGCGAAAATTCTTCTCGGCCCGCCGACGGGTGCTGTTTTACGACAAGCTACACGACTTTTGCGGGCAGGGTAGGCGCGTCAGCTTGCGCGAGGCCCTGACGGAGATGCGCAACCGAGCCGCCGAGGACGGAGACCACTTCCATACAGTGCTTGACCAAATCCTGGACGGCCTTCGCGCGACGCCGACCATGACGACCCTCGCGCTGAAGCAATACCTGCCGCCGTCTGAATTCACGATGCTCTACGCCGCGGACGAGGCCGGAAAGGTCGCCGAGGGTCTTGCCAATGCACGCGACGCAGCCCGCCAGGTGAGCGAGATCGTCGGCGAAATCAAGGGCTCATTAGCCGGGCCGCTCATTTCACTGCTCATGCTGATGGGCGTGATTTATGCGCTGCCGACGCTGATTGTTGATGTCTTGATTACCTTGGTCCCTGAAGATCGGTGGCCTGGGTTTTCGTTGCCAATGCTTTGGCTTAGCAAATACGTGCCGGTCGCAGGGCACTGGGTTCTGCTCGTCAGCATCGTCATTGCATGGAAGATTGTAGGAGCGCTCCCTACCTGGACAGGCCCTCTGCGCAGGAAGCTCGACCATGCCCTGGTTCCCTGGAGCTTCTACCGTGCATACCAATCCGCAACCACGATGATTGCGATCTCGGGACTCAAGAGATCTGGCCGGGGCCTGCGACACGCACTCGAAGCCATCGTCAACGAGGCAACGCCTTGGCTTCGCGAGCACCTTGACGTGATGATCTTCCGCCTCTCATCACAGGGAGCGACGGTGGTGCAGGCAATGGACACCGGTCTGCTCGGCAAAGAGCTGATGCGAGACCTGCGCGACTATGCGAAAGCGGATGCGGAGACGAAAGCGCTTGAGCTACTCGGGACTGCCTGCGTCAAGGAGCTTCGCGCCCGCATATCCACGCTTTCGACGATCCTTCGCTTCACGACGATGGTCGCACTCGTCTTGCTCTTCTTGTACGTCAACGGCGCTGTGTATGCAGTCACCATTTCTGCACAGGACTACGTTCAGGAGCTCCAGAACGGCGTGCAGTAAGAAAAGCGCTCAAAAAGCCCTTCTTTTCACGGGAGCCTCGTCCGGGCGAATCGCTACCGTATCCCCACCGTGATTCACGGTTTTTCCAACATGAGGCCAAGCTCACATGCGTAACATCAAGTTTGTACCCGCCAAGAACCAGGTTGCCGGTAACTCCATCCTCGAATTCAACCTCTACAACGTCCTGATTTTGATTGCTGCAGCTGGGTTGCTCGCTGCGTTCATCTGGAGCCAGACTGCTGGCAAGGTGACCGACACGAAGGAACTGCTCAGCCAGATCCAAGTTGGCGTCAAGAGCGAATACCCGAACGGCGGTCCCTACACCGGCATGACTGCGGCTACGCTCGCCGGCAACCAGTCACTGCCCGCCAACCGTCTGAACGGCAACAACATCAAGAACCCGATTGGTCTTGGCAATGTGACCCTCGCCCCTGCGACCTATCCGACCGGCAATACTGATGGCGCCTACTCGATCACGCTGACGCTCGATACGGCAGCCTGCTCGAAAATTGTTGCAGGTGTTGAGTCCCAATTCGAACAGATCGTTGTCGCCGGCACGACTGTGAAAGACCGCTCTGCAGGCACATCGTATGTCAAGGCCACGGCCGACGGCCGATGCCAGAGTGCGGCAACCGTTACCGCTGTTTTCACGAACCAGTAAGCCCCTTCGGACCCCCAATGGCCAAGGACGGCCACCCCGAGTGGATACCCATGCGCGCTCACGGCTACAGCTTGATGAACCTGATACTGACGCTGTTCCTGGTCTCGGCCCTGATCACTGGGCTGATCGCCCTGTGGCGTGTCCAGGAACAACGTCAGCGGGTGTCAGCCACCGTCGACGTAGTGCATCGGGCCGCTGCGCGGACGCGGGAAATTGCGATGAATCAGTCGGACGGATATGCGTCCGTGGTCGTGAGTCAGATCGCTGACATCGTGCCGCCCAACCAGCGCACTCCGACTACTGGTGCTGCGACCAGCCTGCGAACAGCGCTCAACCGACCGCTCAGCATCGTCGCGGATGGCTCGTATGGTTTCTGGGTGCGGTTGTCGGCACTGAATGTCGCTGAGTGCCGCGCGGTGCTCCGGCAGGTTTGGACGACTTACCCGCGTGTGCGCGTGAATGGAACCGTCCTCAAATCAGGAATGAGCTCGACGCTTGGTGATGCCCAGTTTGCCCAGTGCGTCGGCGCCTCCATCTCTATCGACGTGGAAGGGAGCTGAAATGCATGCCCGCGGTTACACATTGCTGGAATACATGCTGGTGTTGGTCCTCTTGATTATTGGAGGAGCGATCGCAATCCCGATTGTCACCGACATGTACGGCGACATGCAGGAAAGTGAGTACGTGCAGCTGCTCCAGGCAACGGTGACGATTGCCCGACGCAATTATGAGCAATCGACGTCCTACACTGGGTTGTCGACGAGTGAAATCATCCCGCAGCTGCCGCCGAAGTGGGTGATGGGAGGAACGTCAATCCGTCATCCCCTTTCTGGGTACATCGGCGTGGCGGCCGATGGTGGCGATCCAACGCTCATGTTGTTGACAGTCTCGGTTCAACGCGACGACACATGCCGGCGCGCGCTTCTGGGCGCGTGGCCCTATTTCGACCGGATCTGGGTCGATATCACTGCTGTGAAAACGGCTGCCGGCCAATCCATGCCGACTGAAGCTGTTTTGGCGGCCAGGTGCACTGCCACAACGCACAACATCGTTATTCAAACTGATTGAACCCGTGGCCACCGAATCGATCCTTCAATTCATCCCCATCCCAGTGGATGTGCGCGACATCAACATCAAGCACCGCGAGGACGGCACCATTGATCTGGGTGACTCCTCGATTGGCCTAGCCAAGCGGGCGCAGGCCCAAGGCACTGAGTACGCTGACCTCCTTGAGCGGATATCCCCACACGTGCTGAAGCACCCGGTGGGCGCCAGTGTTCGAATCGAGCTTGGAGTAGGCCAGTCATTCCGCGCCGAGCGATATCGGTGCCGAGGCGGCGTCATGACCGCCATGCGCCGAATGCCGGAGAAGATGCCAGCGATTGATGACCTGAATTTTCCGCATCTCTGGCGCGACCTGTTCATGGCCGAGGACTTCTGCACGGGCGGCCTGATAGTCGTCGTCGCACCAACAGGGTCCGGAAAGTCGGTCACCTTGGGCGCTCTTGGGACAAGTCGCCTTGCGCGGTACGGTGGCTACATGACCACGATCGAGGATCCAATTGAAATGCCGCTCCACGGCTGGCACGGTGCCGGCAAGTGCGTGCAGACCGAAGTTGACCCCCACGATGACCCTTCAGAAGCATACGTGAAAGCGCTTCGCGCTGCGCTTCGCGCCTACCCGACTGCGCCCGGCGGGGGAACAATTCTCCTATTTGGCGAGATCCGCGACCAGGCCAGTGCAGCCGAGGTTCTTCGAGCCGCCAACCAGGGTCACCTCGTGCTGACGACGTTGCACGGTTCGACCATTGAGAGCGCGCTGCGGCGGCTGATTTCCATGGCCACTCGCGACCTAGGGCAGTCGCAAGCGCAGGACCTAACGGCTGCTGCGCTCCGCCTCATCGTCACGCAGAAACTGCACATCGACCCGGAAAAGTCTGGGTGGGACGCTGGTACGTTGACCGGAGAGTTGCTCTACAGCTCCGGCGAAAAGTCGCCGGCCGCCGGCAATATCCGTGACAATGACCTCGGGGCCCTAGCCGAGCAGCTTGATCAGCAAGGCAGCTTCATGGCTCGCGTGGATCGGCCTAGCCTTGCCGATTTCCTCAAACGCTTCCGGCGATGAATGGCTGACCCTCTCAAGGCGCTGATCTGCCGGCGGTGGCGATCGAGACCGCTCGGAGATCCGGCAACCTGGGAGAGATCAGTACGCTCAACTCAGTGCATTTCGTCCGCCTCTCAAAGAATTTCGCCAAAGCCCTGTCACGCTCCTACTGGCGCCCGTTAGATTGCGGCGAAAGTGCTGGCCGAGACCGCCGGAAGAGAGCCGAGGCAGATGAACGATGGAGGCTGAGCCGGCCCTGACGACCTACGTGACAACGCGCTAGGGGCAGCGAAATTGCGAGGTTGATCAAGACGTGTAGCCTTACTGATCAGTACATAGGAGAAGGGCATGACTGGCCGCCTGGTGGTAGTTGAAGGCATCGACGGATCGGGGAAGACGGAGCTCATTCGAGCGCTCGGCAACCTGCCTCGATCGCTGTTCACGCGCGAGCCCACCCTTGGGCCGTACGGCAAGGCACTTCGTGAGGCCTTCGGCCGCGGTGAACGCTTGTCGAGGGAGGCCGAACGTGCATTGATCGAGGCTGATCGCCGACAACATGTCGAACTGGTGATCAGTCCAGCGCTTGCTCGCGGAGAGATCGTTGTCTGCGATAGATCTTTCTATTCCACCGCCGCCTATCAAGGTCTCAGCGTTGAAGATGCGCGCTCGATCGTCCGGGATAACATGCAGTTCGCCCCCAGGCCCGATGTCCTGGTCTTTCTCGATTTGCCGCCGGTCTTCGCACTCGCGCGAATTCAGGCGCGCGGCGAGAAGCCCACCGCACCGGAGTCCTACGAAACCCTCGTCGCATGCGCAGCGCGCTACGAGTCGGTATGGGCCGATCCGGAACTAATGCGGGGCATCACGTTCATCCGCATTGATGCGCGCGAGCCGCTCGATATCGTTACGGCCGCCGCACGCCGGGCTGTCGACAGTGCCCTGCAGCGTTCCTAGATAACCTCTCCGTCATACCACAGGCGCGGCGACTCCTGCGCCGACCGACTCGAATACCTACCACCGCGATCGTCTACTGCCATGGCCAGAACCGCCGAGCCGACCAAGACCCAGGTGCAGCATTTCGTCCTGATCAAGCAACCAGATTTTCTCGCCGGGGGTGGGCACCTCTCTGCTCTCGAAGCGGCGCGCCAGCTGCTTGATGCCGGCATGTGGCCACTCTGGTCACGAACCCCGTGTAAGAACCTCGTGAGGGAGGGTGACCGCGTTGCCATCTACCTGTCGGGAACCCGGAATCAGTGCGTGGTGGCAACGGCCGCTGTGCAGTTTAAGCAGCCTTGGTCACCTCCGTTCGCCCGTCGCTATCCGCTCGCTCTGTCGGGCACCCCTTGCCAAGTCTTGGTGCTTGAGGGTGTGACCTGGTTGCGCAAGCCGATCCTCGTCCGGCGCCGGGCAGCACGCCTCTCGTTCATGGACACTCCAAAGTGGGGCGCGAATTTCATGGGCGGCATGCGGCGGTTGTCCCAAGAGGACTTTGAAGCGATGACCAGCCCTGACGTCGCAGACATGGAAGGGCCAGATCGTGCCGCGCGGTGAGCGCTCCGGCGATCCAAACGTGCTTGCCAAGCGCCTGCAGTCTCTTGCCAAGCGGCGAGCACAGGATGCCGCAGTGAGGGCTTCTCGCGTGCTGAATCGGCATTTCCCGATACCGGCTCACGCCCAAGCCTGCTTGGCCTGGCTTCACTTAAGGGGAATCCAAATCAACTCGCCCGACCTTTCGGCCGCGTCGAGACAGTTCTGGATTCGCTTGGCAAAGCGTCACATCCATCGCGAGCGCCAAGCTAACCTCTGTGACCAGGTGCTTGAATGAGTGACATCCTCCATACCATCCCAACATGCGCGCAAACCTGCAGACCAAACTGGGCTCAGGCTAACTGTTTCTACCCTTCGTGCGAGACTCCCCACGAACGCCGGCCGGGGCACGGACGATGAGTCGCCGTGGACGACACCATGCCTCATCTTTGGCGTCGAATCGCCCGGCCTGAAAGGTGGCACCGTCTGCGCCGACTGCCGCCGGAAGGTAGACGCGTTTGATGCACTCAGCGCACGGATGCTGCTCGGTACCGTTCCGGTACGCATGCCTTCCTATCCCAGCATCCCCGGCGGGAAGCGCGAGGTTGGAGTCAGCGGCGATGAGGACGGATGTCCAGCAACCTAGGCGCCGCCATCTACATTTTCACCTGCTGGCAATGGCCTGCTCGCGCGCCAGGAAGTATCCGTAGCTAAGCCCCAAATTCCCTCGCTCGGAACGGAGTGTTAGAACAGGATGCACAGGTAGGCAATTGACCGAGGAGCCTAAGCAGATGTCAGCAATCCAAGTCGTTCAAAGTTCAAGGGGACTCGAAGTCTCTTATCCGTTCGCGCTCAAAGACCAATTCAAGAAAGCGTTCCCGTCCGCCAAGTGCGACCCGGACAACAAGGTGTGGGTCGTAGGGTTGAGGTCCGCCGCTCGTCTGACGCAATGGGTCGAAGCGGCCGAGAGCGCAGCGAGAGCGATCATGGATGCAGAGGAAGCCGCACTGACCGAACAGGAGCTTGCACAGGTTCGGGGCGAACTGACCTCTTTTCGCCAGGCCATTGAAGACGCTCGAAGCGGGCTCCGTGCTTTGACGGCGGTTCGCGAACTCCTTGATGGCGATCGAGCAGAATTGAATGCCGCCCGGGCAGAACTGACCAAAGAGCAAGTCGCGACAAAAGCTGCAGAGCAACAGGTGCTCACGCTCCTCGCAGGAATCATTGACATGCCAGCAATTCTGGCTGCTGCCCAACGAATGGCTGCTGTGCATTCAGGGGTCGGTGCACGCAATCGTGAAGAGTTCGATGCAGCCCAAGCGATTATCGTCCAGCAGCGCAATGCGCTAACCCGGGCCGGCTACCGGAGCAGGGGAATCTCAGAACTCGCGACGGCGAACTTCAACCGACCCGATCGCGATCACCCGCGGTTTGTGACGACGCAAATGCTCTACGACATCTCGAAGCTGGAAGTCTCAAGCGACGATACATGATTGCAATACCCATTGCTGATCGAACTGCATACAAACTCTATTCGGTACCAACGTGCAGGTCAGCTCCCTCGAAGGCTGCGATTTCGAGGCGTGATTGAGCCACGAACGGCTCAGGGAGATTTACAGTGCGACTTTACACAATCGAGCAGCTGCGCGACCCAGCGACATACTCTGCTGACGCTGAACTCGCGACTCTAGCCCGCAAGATCGCCCGCGCGACCTGGGAGCCCGGTTCCGGAACCCGTGGCGACTGGACGGCCGCTCATCTTGCAGGGAGCCACGCAGAGGCAATTCTTCCATCCGTGGAAGCCGCTGCAAAAGCGAAGCAGAAGGCCGACAAGGCGGTCCAGTCGATCAGGCTTCCGGCTGGCTGGAAACACGTGGTCGAAGGGCAGTTCATCCTGCTCGAAGGTCCCCTTGTTCCGTCACTCCCCGCACGATTCCGACGGCTTGGTGGTGAATGGGATTCCGACCGCAGGCTCTGGCGTGTACCAGCCTCGAAGGCTGGCAGTTTGAGGCGCGTTATCGAGAACGCGACCGGTTACAGTACGTCAGACGCAGCGATCGCCAAGAAAGCCAAACAGGACATCGCTGAAATCGAGCGCTGGCTTGGATTCGTTGAGGACAAAGTCGCGCTGGGTTACGTTTACGAGCGGGGCGTCGCCGAGTGCAATAAGCTCGGGATCGCCAAGCACGAGGCCCTCGCAGAGCGCCTGCGCCTTGCAATTGAGCGCGCAACTGCTAAGGCTGCGGAACTAAAGGCACAGCGAGCCGCAGTCAAGGACGCAGATCGGGAGCGCAGATCTGCTGCTGCGGCCGACCGAGCACACGATCTCGCTCAGCGGAAGGCCAGTCGATTGCTTGTTCCAGTGCAGCGATCGCCTGCACTGAACCGTCCGGTCAGATTGCATGGCAGCGTGGTGGTCGTGTTTACCAGTTTCGGAAAGCAATTTCGTATCGGCGATGAAGATCCCTCAGTCTACGGGTCTCACCTGCTTGGCCACGAAGGCGAATGGGGACACTATGCCTATCATCGCCCGGCGACCGAGACTGAAGTTCGGGAACTGGAAGACCAAGAGCGCGCTGCGAAACAGCGTGCGGAGGAAATCGCTGCCGTGAGGCGAGTCGCAGCTGAGCTTGCCCAGTACATTCAGTCCCATGGTGAGCGTCCAGCTGGGAACCACCTCGTTGAGGGCCAGCGAGCCTACGATTCAATGAACATCTACGGGGGCGGAACGATGTTCGTTATCGCCGACGACTACATCTGGTTTGTGCAGAACAATGGCGGAGACGGAGACAACTGGAACATGAACAACGTTCAAACCGGCGGAGCTGGCGCTATTGGCTGGCGGATACCATCCTCCGAAGACCTTGCCAACCAAATTCGCGCCCTTGGCAGCGGACAAGGAGAGCAATCATGACGCCAATCACGCTTGTGAGGGCAGGGGACCGGCCGCTGGCGTTTAATGGCACCAAGATTGCCAGCAGTGAGACCTTTCGCGACCAGGGGCCTAATGAAAGCCGGCACTGGACGCTCACGCTGTACAAGACTGAGGCGGGTAAATATGTGCTTGCTGCGGCGTTTCGCACTCGCTGGCGCGGTGAAGAACCGGGCGATCTCGCGTGGCACGCTGACACCGCTTCAGAGTTGGTTGCCCACCTGAAACAACAGGATCCGCTGCAATACGCAACCGGACTCCTGGCATTGCAGAGTCGCTCCAGTCCCGCGACACCTTCCCTTACTGACCCGCGGGCGGTTGCGCTCTTGAACGCATGGGCGGTCGCTGTGAGCGACTTGCTGTCTCAGTTTCCCGAGGAAATTCCATGATCGTCAGTCGGAATAATGGACCGATGCCTGCAGAGACCAACTACTGGGACTCAGACCACCCTCGGAACGGATTGTATTACGCTCCATTCATCGTCGGCGCTGTTCGGCCTGGTACGCGTCAAGTGGTTGCCTTCTCACCCGAACGGAGCACAGTCAAAGGCATGCAATCCAGAACTGTCTCGTTGCAATGGTGATTGCAAGATTCCAACCCTTCCACGTCTCCAAGGAATCAACATCCGTATGAACACGTCGACCCTCGAGCACGTTGTTTCAGTGTGTCGATCAGCTGCGCTCATGGGCGAGCTGGGGCCACTTTCCACTGGCGAGCGGTTAGCCGCTGCTCTGGTGCTAAACCGAGCTGATTGGCTGGCCGAAGAGGGCTACACCATCGTTGAAGCGCTAGACCGGATCGGACGGGACTGGAGGGAGTGCCTTACAGCAGCGCGCAAGGTTCTCTCTGCAGATGCGGCAGCAGCTGCTGTTATGAAGGACGCTTTGGCGAAGGCCGCGGTTCGGCCGCAGTCAGCACAGGTGCCTCCTTCGACCGAGCGACCAGTCACGCTTGACTATGAAGCAACCTTGATTACGTGCGGATCCGCAGGGGGCTATCGCGATGCTTGGCTTGTCTTCGAATTGCGTGAAGTTGGGCGGTCTGAATCTGGCTTCCGAGCTGAGCTGCGATTGCGCCCTGTCGATGCTGAACCGATCGTAAGACACCTCGTAGATGCGCATCAACTCGCGTGGCGAGATGGAGGGCCGCTCGATAAACAACCCGGCGAACGACGACCTTCCTGGATCGACGTGTTTACAAGCAGCCCCTGAAGTGGCCACACTGGGGAGTGATGCGCTTAAGCATTCTCCTCCTGGTCACTGGCGTCAATTCCGCACTGACCTGTGGCTCGCCGCGGGTCCGCAGAGCAAGCTCCCCAACTCCCGCCTGTGAACTCACCCTGCAACACCCGAACGAACCGGTCGCCGTGGGGTTAGGGTCAGACCTCGAAGGGCTTCGAACTTGGCAGCGGGGTCAAAGGGGATACTCTGGGGGTCGCGGAGTATCGCGTAAGCGCGCTGTGTGGCCTTGTGCTTTGACAAACTAAAATGTCCTTCACACCCACCGGCGGTGAGTTGCCGGCAAGCCTCTACTGGAGATGGGAAATGAGTATCACGCTTGAGCTCGATGGGGAAATGCTGCAGCGTCTTGGCAAGCTGTATGCAGAGCTGCCTGACGATGTCGATTTCGATAGCCTCGAAATCACTGAAACGACGGACGGCTCGATCCGCGTCGTACTGCCCGGCTGGGTAGCGGACGATGGAAATGCTGAAGTCGAATATGAGGACGCAAAGTCGGGACGCGAGGCCGCTGAGGAGTACGTCAGTGACGGCGATTGGGGTAACGACCGCTCCAAGACGACATGGGTCAAAGTCTGCGTATGGCGCCGGGCTTTCGACGTCTCGCAGCTATGTGAGGTCATCAATGAGCGCGACGAGGAGGATCAACACAAGATCGAGATTGAGCCAGAGGTGCCAGAGTGTGAGGACGGAAAAGTACATGAGTGGGTCACGCCATACTCGGTTCTTGGCGGACTCAGAGAAAATCCTGGCGTTTGGGGCCATGGCGGCGGCGTGGTCGCGAAAGAGATCTGCCGTCACTGTGGCGTTTACCAAATCACAGATACCTGGGCGCAAGACCCTGAAGACGGCGAACAGGGGCTAACGTCAACCGAGTACAAGGATGCAGACCAGGCGTCGCGGGACTACGTGCAGGGCCTCCGAGATGAGGTCTGCGTCGAGGCCTAGGCTTTGGTCGCTGAGGTTACAATCGATGCACCAGGCAGACTTCGCATCAGCGACTATGCCCTGAGCGCAGATTCCTACGATGGGGCCACCTCGTCAGGATCTGATTCGAATGAGCACCGCGATCGACTCCTGGCCGAGATCAAGCAAGCCTCGCCAGCGGGTTGGAATGCAGTCTGGTTGGACGATGAGATTCGCATTGACTGGGAGGGAGTGTGACCCAATTCGACCGACGGTCTCACCGAGGGCGCGAGCATCGGCTGTCGCTCTCGAAGCGAATCCCCGACCTGGGGAACCTGATCGACCAAGTGCGCCGGGCGCATGACTGCCATGTGTGCCCGTAGTATCGAGTGCGAGCCGCTATAGCCCTGCGCCTTGATCTCACGCAGCATCACCGAGGCCGGAATCCAGTCCGGGGCAGCCGCCGCCAACCGATCCCGAATGTAGTCCAAGTACGGCGCCAGTTTGCTCACACGCGCCTCTCGCTGATACCGCCGACCAGAGCCCTCCTCGCGCACCCGACGAACGGTGTTCCGGGATACACCGCAGCGCCGCGCCACTTCCCGAACCCCCATCCCTTGCTTCAACAACACCTCAATCTCCACTGATTCCTCCTGACTCAACATCGGCGCTTCCGTCTCATGGGAAGCCTCCGCCGTATACCCAGGTGGGTCATTTTCCAACTGGCGCTAACACGCGGCCACCGTCGCGGAGTGGCGAGACGCCTATTCGCGAGGCAATGCGCAGACCCTGCCGAGGCTCGACTGGGCCGATGAAGTGCAAAGGACGATACCGCCCATCATCTCGCTGTTGCTCTACCTGTGTACAGAGGCGCCCGACATCACACGCCGCGGCGTTGTAGGCGCGCCAGCGAACCCGATTCCGACCCGCACTCGCCGTCACGGTTGGCGCATGTTCGAGGCGGATGGTCCGAAGGAATGGGATGTCGGTGTGCGCATCGGCGCCGCCTTGCGCGCTGCGTATCAGCGCGAGCAAGCCGGTGGCGACCCAGTTCCAACTGGGTGCACCATGCGCCCCCATGTGCGGCGGGCGCATTGGCACACAGTGTTGTCTGGCCGGCGTAAGCGAGACGATGGGTCTTCCGTCGCGCCATCGGAGCAGCATCGCGAGTTGCGATGGATGCCGCCACTGCCGATCAACATAGAGAGCATTGACGCGATGCCTGCGGTTGTGCGCACGGTACGGTCAGTACCTTCGTCAAACTCCTGTGTGTGCCTGCGTACTGCATTGCTCCCGTCAGCGAGACAGCCGACGATTGCCACGTTTCGCAGTTTCTTCCCCGCCTTCTACGGGCATCTGGCGGAAGCGACGCACGCGGTAAGGCCGCAGATGCGCCTGTCAGTACACCCACAGAGGGCATGCCAATTTTTGACGAAGCGTGACACCACCTACCGGACTCATGGCATTGCAGAGGCGTTCCAGTCCGGGGACACCTTCCTATGCTTACCCGCGGGCGGTTGCGCTGTTGAACGCATGGACGACTGTCACGTTATTTCTGTGATTAGTCTTCTGTTTGCTTGAACAGCGCTAGGGCCGGTTAAGTTGTTATCGTCGACCGCAAATGATGGAAATCCGCTCCCAACGCCGTTCCGGTGGGGCAGCAGGGCAGTCAACTAACTGCTGCGTCATGTGGGGTGCCCCTCGGCATTCCCATCCACCATCAATAAAGGGTTGAAAGATTCCCCCGCTTTGATCCGGCATTACAGCAGCGCATCCGTTCAGCCGCCGCCGCTGCTCTTGGAATGCATGAGTGGTAGTACCCGCATCGAGATACAAGGTCAGTTCCAATGGGCCGTTCGGAAATGCCACTCGCGGATAAGTGTTGCAAGTGACCCTAATCCAGATCAACTCTTGTGGCTCGGGATCGGCCCCCGAATCGCGCATGGGTCGCCGATGCATCAGTACATCTCCCGGTGAAGCGGGCACGACAAGTACCGCGCGAGTCGCAGCTGTTTCAATCTTGTCGCCCACTTGCATGTGGTACAGAATGCCCCCGATATTGACTAAGACCGGACCGTGAGACCTGAGGAGAGTTAGCCGCGATCCGCTTTCTGCTTCCCCATAAAGGTCACCGATAATTTCGGGAACCAACTGAAACCGATCACCAACCTGTCCAGAGCAATGCGGGGGTGACAGTGCAAACTCGCGGTTAGGTAACCACCCGATCTCGAGACCGCCAGGTACGGGATCGCCTCCACCCCCAAGCCCCGCAAAGAACTGGGCTCGCGACAGGGCTTGAAGCGACAGTCGATACAGCCGTTCCGCAACCAGCACGTCTTTTGGGTCTGGATCTGCTTCTATAGTCGCGAGTGACCTTCGGATCAACATCTCCTCGTGGCTCCTCGGCCTTGGAGATACCTGTTTCGCGCCGGCAGCTGGAAGCCTAGTGTCTGAGGCAGTCTCGCCATTCGTGACACTCTGATCACGAGCTTCCGCTGTCGCGAGTGCCTCTCTTACTGCGGCCACGTTTGCTTGTGTCTTTATTTTGCGGTCAGCGCGGATATCAGAGGAGAGCTTGTCGATTCTCTCCGAGACTGACTGACTCAATGACGCCACGACGCCGTCTATGTGCTTCCGAGTTGCCTCTCCTTCGCCTTCGATTTCCTTCTGAACAGCGTCCTGCTTGCTCACAAGCAGGTCTAAAGTACTGTCTATGTCAGCGGCGCGCGTCTCAGTCTCGTGCTCCTTTCGAACTTCCTCCTGGTGCCACCCATACTGCAAGAACGCAGCAGCGATGCATAGCGCTACATTGGCGAGGTGCAAAATCGCGGTGTACCGATCACCTCTCCATTGGAAGACAGCCCATATGGCCAGGAACAGCGCGAGAATAGGGAAGACCCACCAAAACCTGGCGTTCCCAGAGAGCAACCCCATCCATGTCACGGCTCCAGTAAACAATACGGCACCGGCCCGTTCGAATCGCTTGCGAGCTGACATAGGTCCTCCCCGTACGGCCATTCTATGTTACGGGAAGCGACCAGCAGCGTGCGACCAGCGTGTGCGTTTTTTGCTCGGAACGCCTAATTGGCATGTTACGTAGGCTTTAATCAGCTTCGAGTCTGCTTTCGCCTTTCAGAGCCTGAAAGTAGGCCGTGACACGGCCTGGTCACCGAGTTTCAGCGGCCTAAAGGTGGGCGGCGCTTGGCATCAAGCGAACCACCTGCATCTCACAACGATCCATGCCCGCGTAACGACCAAACAGCGGCTTGGCCAGAACCCTGCCTGCGCTTGGAACGGCGAGCCGACCGTGCTTGACATCGTCCTTAGTTCGGGCGCCAAACCAGACGGCGCCTTGCGCTCCGCGCGCATCAGAAAGGCTCAGCCGCAGGTGGGTACCGTCCCCCATCTCCTTTACCTTGTCGATTGCATAGTCACCCTGGAAGATAGGCGCCGGAAACCCGCGTCCAAACGGTTCCAGGTCGACCAATTCTGAGCGGAGCGTCATCGACCGTGGCCAGGGTCCGTCAACCCACACGACCGGACCCAGCTCGACCCCTGGCCAAGCCTGTCGGCGCGCCACCTCGGCATTAAAGGCATCAGCGAATTCCGCCAGCCGCGTCCGCTCAAGCGTGAGGCCAGCAGCCCCGGGGTGGCCACCATGCTTGACTAAGCAGCTATGCCGTTCCTGGATCGTGTCCAGGAGATTCTTGATGTCGACGCCTGGCACCGACCTACAACTGCCACTCAGCAGCAAAGGATCGTCCGGCCGAGGGGAACAGCAAATCGTCGGTCGCCCGAAAGCCTCCACAACGCGGCTTGCCGTGATCCCGTGGACGCCCACGTGGCCCTGCTCAAGCACGATGACGAATCCCACTCGATGGAGTTTGCTGAGCTGGTTAGCCTGTACGAACGCGACCGCGTTTAACTCCGCCTCGATAGCCTTTCGCTCTTGGTTCGCCGTGTCGAGCTCCGAGACCCAGTGGCGCGCGGATTCGGCTGACTCCGACAGCAGAGCATGGACACCGGCCATTGCCTCATCAACACGTCCACGCGCGTTAATGCGCGGGCCCACCATGAACGAGAGATCAGAAGATAGCCAAGGCGATCGGCGACCAGGATCAGGTTGGATCACTTCTGAGAACGCTCTCCATGCTTGCCTCGGCGCTGCAGCAATCTGCCGCAAGCCGGCGCGAACTACGGCGCGGTTGTTCACAGACGCCAAAGAGACACAGTCGACGGTCGTACCCAGTGCCACAAAGTCGAGCAATGACTTTGCATCTTCTCCCTGCGACAGGGGCCAACCGGCCTCTCGAAGAAGAGAAGCCACCTGGGTCATCAAGAGCCATGCGACATAGCATCCCGCCACGGTCGGATCGTATCGGCTATCAGCGCGTGTCGGATTCACGGTGGCCACGGCCGACCCCGGGGGGCCGGCAGCAGGGCACCCATGGTGATCGCTCACGATGACGTCAACGCCTGCGTTTCGCAACTGTTGAATCTGAGCTTCATCTGACGTTCCTTGATCGACGGTGATCAGCAGGCTCGGTATCCGCTCTGCACCCAGAAGCCTCGCGACGAAGTGGCGAGACACGCCGTAGCCCTCCTGCAGCCGATGCGTAGTAAGCGGCATCACATTGTGCGCCGGAACACCAAATACCCGGACCAAGAAAGACCAGACCACGCATTGCCCGGTGACCCCATCAGCATCGTGATCAGAGGCAATCGCAATGAGTTCGCCCTGGTGGATGGCTTTCGCGATCCGCTCTGCTGCCTGGCGAATGTCGGGCATCCCGGTGGGACGCTCCAGTTGGCTGAGCGATGGTCGAACGAGGCGTTCAACAGAGCCAGCGGCGGCAACCTCCTTGATTCCGACCCGACCAGCGATCAGCGCAGCTTGAAATCGCGAGAAGCCTTCCTCTTGCGCGAGCGCTTCGACCTGGCTGTCCCGACTTCGGAGCCGGATCGCAGGGGAGGGTGGTTGGACATTGTTGGGATTGGCAGCCATCAGGGGAAATACCAGTCATGGGGGTTCTACTAGTCACCACGGTGGCCGGCTGTCGGCAAATTCAGCGCAGCCGAGCGCATGAAAGCTGGAAAAAAACGCCCTTTTTCACGGGAACCTGTGGAACTCAAGCCAATAGCCTTTCGGTACTGAAAAGAGGGCTTTCACGTGAAAATCGCTGTGGTGCTTTTGAGCCTGGTCGCCGGCACGTGCTCGGCGGCAACACTCACCATCAACAAAGCCGGCGGTGGCGCCGCCGCAATTGCCATCGCAAACGGTCCATCGACCGTCGACTCCCGTACCGGTGATGTGACAGTGACACCCGTCGCCACCGCTGGGACACCCGGGGACGGCTGGTGCCCGACAGGTCCAACGGTGGCACCGACAATGACTTCGCCGAGCGTCTACCTGGCCTTGCCGAATGGCGCCAGATACCGCATTCCTCTGGCATCTGCACAAAATCCATCATGGTTCCCAGGTTTTGGAAACTGGACCATTTCGGCAAAGGCAGCTGCCGGTGTTCCGGGCGACGGTTGGTGTCCGACGATCACAGTGCCGGCGCCGACATTCACGACCTCTCTGATTGCACAGCCGGCGAGCATCTCTGCCGGTCAGCAAACGATGTTGACATGGGCAACCGCGAACGCAACAACGTGCTCTACGTCCGGAACGACCCTGCCATCCGGTGTCACAAGCGTGTCTGGGTGGATGAGCACCATGGCAACGAGCAGCATCGGAACGGTGCTGACACTACCCAGTGCGGGTACCTATGTGTTCCGACTTACCTGCACGGGTGCCGGGGGCTCTGTGGCAAGTAGTGCAAGCGTGAACGTCAGTGGCTCGGGAGGTGGTGGAACGTCATGCACTGGCACCCATCTTCCACCGTCCAATCGCTCTCGACAGACGACGATGGCGATCGACACTACAGATCTTTGGGCAGCCTCCAACACCGACTGGCCCAGGAACTCTGTAGTTGACACTACCATGTGGAATCCGGCTCCTCCTGGCCAGCTCGATGCCAACGGAGTCAATCGAAGCTTCATGGGGCGCTTCGGCGGCAACCCTGGCGATACCGGCACCTTGGAGGTCTCCAGCTCCAAGTATGTCGCTTTTCAAATCGACACCACAGGCCAGTCAAACAAATATGGCGCCATCAACTGGGAACAACCTGGTGCTTCTGGTGCCCCCTTGCTCATCACGATCTCTCCCTGCCCGGGCGACTTCTCGCCTGCATCCGCCCAGTGCAAAAGCGACGGCACAGCTGCATCCGGAATGGGCTGGACCACCGGTCAAACACCAAGCAACTATTGCAAACTGACACCCGGGACGACTTACTACCTGAATGTGGTATTCGGATCGCCATCGAGCCCGGGCACAAGCACTTGCTCATTTGCCAAGTGTCGGTGGCTGTTCTCTTCCAGTTGTCAGGGGGGGTGCACGCCATGAGCACAATGCGATCTCGAATGGACCGAGGCGAACCAAGGCTTTCGGCACCGATGGCGCTGCTCATGCTTCTCTTGTTGTCGCTCACCGGTGTCAGCGATGCTTCAAGCGGATCGCGACTTTCAGTCGATCAGTGCATTGTGGTTGTCGCAAGCATGTACGAAATCGATCCGCTGCCAATCTATCTGCTCCGAGATGTCGAGGGCGGCTGGGAAGGTGCCGTCCGCAAGAATGACAATGGGACGGAGGATCTCGGCCCGATGCAGGTGAATTCGATCCATCTGGCTGAGTTCGGGCGCTATGGCATCTCCCGAGAGGACATTCGCGACAATGTAGCTTGCCGAAACGTATTCGTGGCCGTCTCGCTCTATATCCGCCACCTCAGAGCCAGCGATGGCAATGCGGCGAAGGCCATCGCTCGGTATCACTCCAAGAGCCCAGCCTATGCGTCTGTCTATCTGCGCAAGATTGCGGCTGCAATCGCGAGACGCAAGCAGGCTAAGCAAGCCCTAGGCGACCGATAGGAGCTGACAATGGCTGAACGGAAAAAGAGGGCAAGCACTGCGACACCGGCGGCTGCATTTTATCTAGGCCAGATTCATGCCTTCCAAGTCTTTGAACAGCTCATCAGGCTGCACTTTGCCTCGGGCGCGCTGGCCACCACGCCGCAAGTTGCCGGACTCCGAGGCGCTGTTGCTCGCGGCGCGCAGGAAGCATGGTCGAATGCTGCGGAGTACGTCTACGGCCATCAAGCTGAGACCAGTGCGAGCGAACCAATACCGATGGTCTATTTCGACATTGATCGCGAGGTTCCGAAGATCATCACCGTCGTCCGGAGAGGTGAGGTCAGCCATCCAATCATTGTGATGCCGTTGATCAGGACCGTTGAGCTCGATCGCCTTTCGATCCAAGCCAGAATCGACATCACTGATCCTGCCCATATCGCGCCGGCAGTGCGCCATGAAGTGCTCACTGCATGCTGTGCCGACCTCCGTTCCGCGACAGCGGTTGAGGGTCCCCAAGCCTGCCGTGATCGCTTGGAGGCTTTGAGCAGCTTTTACGGGGAAGCGCTGGCCACTTTTGCGACCGGCCGGCCGGATTGGCCTGCCGAGCTCGCAGCAACTGTTGGATATGAGATCACGTCGATTCTTGAGGCCATTCGAGACGATATCGGTCAGTTGCCTAAGCGGGCATCAGTCGAGGAGTGGGCCGCTTTGATTCAGCGCTTCGAGCACCTGAAGTTCGAGGCATCAGAATCCCTGAATCGCGAAAACGATCGCCTATTGGGCTCTCGCGATCTCAAGGGAGTCGCCGTCCAGGTCTGCCTTCGTAGCGATCCGCCATCTCCCCCCGCAGTTCTCCTGGTCCGTGAGCGCGGCAGACTCGCGAAGAGAACGATTCCCAACTGATCTCGTTACAGAACGGCAAGACGGGATCCGATTGCGCGGATCAATTCGTTCAACGGCGCAAATGGTTGACGACGTCCCGGCTAAGCCGCCGTTCATTTGGTTGTGGCAGGTCACGGTGAGGCTCCGATTTTCGGTGAATTTGCCAACTTGGCTGGTCCATGTCTGACTGAACGGGCCGGAGGCCGCGCTTCGCGCGCCTGTGCTCACGCAGACAGAGGACGAATTCGACATGGACCAGAATCAACCGAGTCCGCCCCACTGGCGCGCGCTCGACATCGATCATGAGTGGCAAGTTGCCCTCTATCTGCCAAAGCGCTACGAAGACTTTTCGGAGCCCACTACAGCCTGGTCCACCCTGCCAGTCGGGGAGCGGCACTTGCTGGTTGTCGAACCAGCATCGATCGATCTGCAGGGCGGCACAACACCAAGGCTGCGCCTTACCATTCCGGATTCTATCCTTGGCCCGTGCTACGCCTATCTGTACGGGGCCAGGGAAGAACTAGCAGCCGCATCTGAGGCTATTCGCGGCGGCCGACCAGGCTTCCTGTGCACCCGAAAGGACATCGATGGCAGGACCACACTGGCGATTTCGGAAATCGTACCCGAGAAGTGGATTGGTCGGATCCGTCCCGTGTATTCGGTGAGGCCCAAGTCGGTTTCTGCGGAGGATGCCCGCGACCTAATTGCGAATCACTTGCCAGGTGCGCTCCATCGCGCAAGCGAACACCTCTGCCGCGAGGCGGCGTTCCTTGGAGACGAATCTGCAATCACCTTCCAAGTCGGTTGCGATGGCTGGGCACTTGCAGACATCTTGGATCAGGTCCACCGGCCATCATCACTTGAGTACGGCACACACGCCCTCAAGGCACTCGAACACCTTGCCGCATTGGTTGGTCTGTGGCGCGCTCGGAGTGGGTCTGATGACGTGCCCTTTGTGGCGATCAAGCTGGCCACTATCGAGCGCCGCATGAAGGACACTGGCCTCGCGTTGACAAGAGACCAGTTGGCCGCGATTGGTCACATTCAAGGGTTTCTAGCTCGGTCGAAGCGCGCGCATGTGCTGATTTCCGGGGATGTTGGCACGGGAAAGACGGCTGTCCTCGGTGTCATCGCCGCGGCGACTGTCGATGCAGGCTTCACAGTCGTGCTCGTGGCACCGACCGGGCCCCTCGCTGGGCAGTTGGCAGGTCAGTTACGTGAGTGGTTCCCAGATGTGCCTGTAGGCTTGGTAACGGGTGAGCACCAAGAACTCCCGGAGCAGGAGGGTGCCCCCATCATGGTCGGAACGACCGCCGTTCTCGGCTTCAGCATTTCCGGGGTAGGGGTGGTAATGGTTGACGAGCAGCACCGGTTCAGCCGCGAGCAGCGAGAGACGTTTGTGGCCAATGGCGCTCATCTGATCGAAGCCAGTGCTACCTGCATTCCGCGCACAACTGCGCTGGCCAAGTACGGGGCTTGTGAGGTCTGTGAGCTCAGGGAGACACCGTATCCAAAAACGATTCGTACGACGTTCTTCAACGAATCCGAGAAGCGAGACCTGTTTGCCCAAATCAGGGCATTCGTGCTCGCCGGGGGTCAACTGATTGTCGTCTATCCAGAGCGCGGGGACCCTGCTTCTGAGCCCGGTGATCCCACCCGCACCGTCCGCGACGCACTGCCCCGGTGGCAACAGCTGACACCCAACGCGGAGGCTCTGACGGGCCAGGACGACGCAGAGACGAAGCGTGCTGTTCTACAGCGCATTCGCGACGGGATCACCCAGGTCCTGGTCACCACGACGGTCGTTGAGGTGGGAATTGACTTGCCCTCGGTGCGAGGAGTCCTGATCATGCATCCACAGCACTTCGGCGTGGCCACCATGCATCAGATTCGCGGGCGTGTCGCTCGATTGGGCGGCACCGGCTATTGTTGGATCTATGCGCCTGAGCGCCTATCGTCAGCTTCTGAGGCTCGGGTGCGCGCGCTGGTAAGCACCACCGACGGATTTGAATTGAGTAGGCTTGACCTCGATCTGCGCGGATGGGGCAACCTTGCGCCCGACTCCAGTGAGCAGTCTGGTGCCGACCGCTCCATAGTGTTTGGTCGGCCAATCAGCCCTGGGGCAGCTGAAGCGGTAATGCCGATACTCGATCAGCTGGCCGTAAGACGCGCTGTGGCTCGAACTGAAGGAGCAGAAGGGGAACCCGGACAGTCCTCGCCCACACGGCAACACCAGGGGTCGGCAAGGGGTCCAATGATCTAACAAGCCCCGGCGATAGCGGAAGGAAACAGGGAAAAAACACCGGCTTTTCACGGGCATGCTTCTTCCGGGGCTTTCTAGAATGAAGGCCCGGAGAACCGACTATGCTCATGAAAAAGACATTGATTGCGCTCGCTTTGGCTGCTGCCATCGGCGTTGCCAGTACGACACGGAGCAATTCCCAGCTGGATGAACTGATTGAGCGCGCCACTTCCGGCGATATTGCCGCGCAGCGCGAGCTCGGTCAGGCGTATCTCCAAGGCACGGATGTTGCGCGTGACGACGGTCAGGGCGTGAGCTGGCTGACGCAGGCAGCCGACGCAAAGGACACTGAAGCCGCCTACTTGCTCGGCGACTACTACGGCAGAATGGCCGCCTCCAGTCCGCGCCCAAACCTGATCTTGCTCCAGAAGCAGGCCCAGTATCTGAAGACCGCTGCAATTGCTGGCCATCCCAAGGCGACTCTGGACATGGCTGAGTTGCTGCTCACGCGCGCCTCTGCCGAGGATGTGCCCGAGGAGAAACGTGCACGTGCCATCGCTGACGGGGAACTGCTGTTGCGCCACGGCGCCGATAACGGATATGTCCCCGCGATGATCGACCTAGCAGACCGACTTGAGACCGGCCGAGGCATCAAGGCGAATCCCGAAGAGTCGTTGTCATATCGGGAGCGCGCAGCAACAAAGGGCGACAAACCGTCTCAGTATCGCCTCTACACGTTCTACTCTGACCAGCAAAACCCAAGGCGCTCTGAGACCCGCGCTCGACTCTGGCTGAAGAGGGCAGCTGATGCTGGCCACGGTCAGGCGTCGGCAGACTATGCTCGAATGCTGATGTCTGGCCAGGGCACCCCCAAGAACCTCGATTTAGCAGCTAAGTACGTCGCTGCAGCGGAAGCAGCGAGCGTTCCCGATTCAGTGCAGCTGCGGAAAGACCTTGACGCTCAACGAAAGGTCGTCGATCAGCGCACGGCTGCCGAGGTGTTGGCTACGACCGATGCGCTTGCGCCACCTTCTATCCCACCCAAGCCTGACGCAATCGTTCGACCTCCGGAGACGCTTAATGACTCGGGCACAGAGTCGGCTGATAGTCTGCTTACGGATCCTGTTGTTGCTCAGTTCTCATCCCAGATCCAGGCGCTGGAGGAACGACTCCAGGCCCTCGGAACCCATGCTGAGGACCTGAAGGCGCAAGTGGCAGAGCGAGACAGTCGCATCGCAGAGCTGCAACGCGAGCGTGATGCTGCACTCGCATGGCGAGCACAGTCTGAAAGTGCAATCGCCAAGATCAATCGGGTGCTTGTCGAGTCCGGAATGGCGCCTATCAAGCTCCGGGATCCACCAAAATTCCAGAAGCCTTACCAAGAGAAAGCGCCAGTTCTTGCCGTCGTTCCTTCCCCCAGCAACGGTGCTGACGACTATGCCAAGGGCATCGTGTCTATGCGAGCCAAGCGCTACGAAGAAGCGCGAACCCTGTTCGAGCGCGCTTCTAGTCGCGGGCACACTGGTGCGGCAAACAACCTTGGTCTGATGCTCGTGCGAGGCCTCGGCGGACCGCCAGCGGTTGACAAGGGCATCGCGCTGCTCGTCAAGGCAGCGAACGCAGGGAGCGCCAGCGCAGCCGAAAGCCTTGCTGCAATGTACGATTTCGGGATCGGCGTCGAGCGTGATCGCAACCTCGCAATTGAGTACTACGAGTTGGCTGTCCGGCGCGGCTCGGAGAAGGCGAAGACGGGCTTGGCCAGGCTGCAATCTGATAGTCCCGCTCTGTCTCAGCTGTGATCTGATTGATACACCGCCGAAAAGCCGGGTGTTCGCCCGGCTTTTCGCGTTTCAGCCTGCTCGAAAGCGCGAAAAAATGCTCGGTTTGCGCGGGTCTCACGCGTACGTGAATCCATACCCTGGGCGAACTTGCAGGGTGCTACATGTCTTTCCATTCCCCGTCCCCATTTCTCAGGTTCATTGCCAATGTCGCTCGCTCCATGGGCCTTGCGACCAGTGCGCTACCGGCTGCTCCGACAGCACAGCCTGTCCCGACCGCTGGACCGCTCGTGCCGGCACCACAGCCTGCGCAACGAGTTTCCTTGCCCTTCGTGCAGAACCAGGCCAACCTGGCCGCGTATCCGCCCGAAAGTCCGCTGCTGAGGCACATGTCTGCCGCAGAGCTACTTGCGCCTCACCAGGAACTCATCGCGCGAATCAATCGAGCACTGGGTCTAAACGACACCCAAGTGAGGGCTGTCGTGCAGCCTATGTTGGAGCGATTCGCGAGATATGCACACCTGATACCCGCGTCTGAGTCCGACCACCATTGTGAACCAGGTGGCTTGCTGCAGCATTCACTTGAGACAGCCTTCTATGCCATCCAGCAAACCGAGGCAATGGTTTTCGCGCTTGAGGAGCCACCTGACCGCCGGCGAAAGATCGAGCCATTGTGGCGCTTTGCGGCATTCACTGGCGGCTTGGTTCACGATATCGGGAAGGCCCTGGAGTCTGTACACGCCCGATCCCCTGGAGGCGCCTCGGAATGGCAGCCAACAACCGAGCCGATCTCCAAATGGCTTGACGAAAACGGCCTAGAGGCTTTTGAGCTGACGTGGAACCCAGATCGGAAGCTCAGGTCGCACGAGAAATTCGGCGCCATACTCGCCGTCGAAATTCTCGGCCCCGACGGTGTCCAGCACCTTGAGAGCGTCCCCGGCGCCGGCGTGTTCAGCGCCTTGCTCGACGCGTTGGCAATGAGCCGCGATCGGAAAAGCACGCTTGCCACAATCATCAGCAAAGCGGATGGGCTATCCGTAGAGCAGGACTATGAAGCCCTGCGAGCACGACCGTCAATGCGCGATGCGCATCAACGCTTGGCATATCGAGTCATGCGGCTCGCCATGCTTCGGATTCGGGAGGGCTACTGGCGCCCTAACCAGCCGGGCCAGCCGATCTGGTGCGCCGTTGATGGTGTGTTTGCTGTCGTCCCTGGTTTTTACAACGGCATCCTCGAATCTGCCCAGGCGATCAACGAAGCTGGCATTCCTCACCACTCCTCGCGCATTCGCGCCGAACTCGCCCGCGCCGGTCTAATCGAGGCTGACGCCCAGGGAGAGCCCTCACTCACCACGCTTGCACTACCAACGCCGACGGCAGGCGTCACGTCAAATGAGGTTGCGATCAGAATTCTGCGCCCAGACCTGCTCCTCGGCGATGTCCCTCCGCCACCGCCAATCCACATTCGACCGCACCAAGGCCTCATGGATCCGCCAGAGGCTCCCAAGCACCCTCGGGCTGCGAAGCGCGATGCACCGAAACCGAAGGATGAGCAGGGCGATCTATTCACCGTGCAAGCTGAGCCAGAGGCAAAGCCCGCTGCAGACGCCTCAGGGGATCTTCCGGAGACGCCGAGTATTCCTGCTCCCGCGCCTTCTGATCCGGATCGCGATCAGGCAAGTGAGTGGTTCGAGTCGCAACAGGCTGCCGGCGAGATCATGAGAGCCATTCTCGACGCGAACTTGAGTACAGATGGTCCAATCCAGGTGTACAGGCTCGACGGCCGGTGTCTAATCGAGACGGTTGGTCTGGTCACGTCGATCGGGTTCAGTTTGCGAGAAATCATTGACGCACTGGCAGATCGATGGCTGGATCATGTTGCGCCGGATGGCACCACCCGATACGCGTTTGAGCACAAGGTCGCTGGCCGATCTAGGAAGGTGTTTGCTCTGAATGCAGAGGCAAGCTCATATGCCTTCAAGTACGCGCCGGAGCTGTTCGATCCATCCAGTCGGCGCGCCGCGATGTCACTTGCAAACACGGCCGCTCCGGCTCCGAAGCGTGGGCGCAAGACATGAGTGTGAGCACGAGTACGGACTACGAGTATCAAGACCCATTTCGCCCGATCTACGAGGTCTACTCAATCGTGGGCTGGCTATCTGGTGCAGTCGGCCTGGCACTGGCCGGAGCATGGCACGGTGCCCCTGGAAGTTACTATGCCGCTGTCGGAGCCGCCGCGGTGTGGGGGTTGAGAGATGTTCCCGAGGCCATGCGCCTCATGGCGCAGCGCAAGCGACTGGCCGGCCGTTCGCTGACCTTCGGGTCGCTCAGTGACATCAAGGCCAAGATGGCTCAGCGGCCGGATGCAATCTGGCTCGGCGTCGGGTTTCGTTGGGGTCAAGCAGAGGCTCAGTTGGCTTCCGAAATCAAACGTCGGTCCCCGCAAAGAATGATCGCTGACGATCCGCGCAAGGGCCAGCCATGGCTCCACGGAATTGGGGCTGTGGAAGAGGATGTTTACCTGCCCATCGACCATGCACGCGGCCACACGCTGATTGTTGGAACCACGGGATCCGGGAAGACCCGGTTACTGGAAAATCTGATCGCCCAGGCAATCCTGCGCAATGAAGCTTGCATCATCATTGATCCTAAAGGCGACAAAGAGCTCTTGGCCACGGCTCGAGCAGTTTGCGCTGCGCAAGGTCGACCTGATCGATTCGCGATGGTGCACAAAGCTTTCGCCCAGCAGTCCATTCGCCTGGATCCGATGAAGAACTTTGCGAGCTCGGCGCAGCTCGCCACGCGCGTGGCGACTCTGGTAGCCAGGGACAAGAGCCTCGACGCCTTCTCAGGATTCTGTCAGAAAACTTTGAAAGTGATCGCGGACGGACTGTTGATGATGGGCAAGAAGCCATCCTTGCGGGCGTTCCTCCAGTACGTCGAAGGTGGCGTGGACGGACTGCTGATTCGAACACTTGCCTACCATTTTTCGTTGGTTGCACCGCCCCAATGGCAAAGCACGACGACTGACGCTCGCCGTTCCATCGCGGCCAAACCAGGCGTGACTCCTGACCAAGCCACCGCAAAGGCGTACGTCGCTTACTATCGAGAAAGCCAGGACACAGTCCAAGGCATGAAGTCAGCAGTCATAGACGGTCTGATCGGGCAGTTCGAGCATGACCGTACCCACGCTGCCAAACTTCTCGTCAGTCTAATCCCCATTCTCCACATGCTCACTACCGGTGACCTTGGCGAATTGTTGTCACCGATCGAAAGCGATCCAACGGACCAACGCGACATACTGGACTTTCGCCGAATCATTGAAAATCGCCGTGTCCTGTACATTGGACTCGACAGCCTCAGTGACCCCATGGTCGGTACCGCCATGGGGAGCCTACTGCTCGCTGACCTGGCCAGTCTCGCCGGGGACATCTACAACTACGAGGGGGCGAGCGTCCCGATTGCATGCTTCATTGACGAGGCCGCAGAATGCATCAGCGACCCGACCATCGCGCTGCTGAACAAGGGCCGCGGGGCCGGGTTTTCGCTCACCATCCTCACTCAGACGTTTGCGGATTTTGCTGCCGCGGTCGGCAGCGAACCAAAGGCTCGTATGATCCTGGGCAACGCGAACAACCTCATCTGTCAGCGGATCAAGGATGGGGACACGCAACGATACGTGGCAGAGAACGTGCCCGAGACGGTCATCCGCTCCGTTGCCCGGTCGCAAGGCGCCTCAAACAACAGCATTTCACCCATAGCCTTCACTGGCTCTGTGTCCGAGTCCCTGAAGGAGGAGACGTGCCCCCTCATAGACCCCGCGACACTGGGCTGCCTGCCTGACTTGGAGTTTTTTGCGAACATTTCCGGTGGCCACGTCTATAAGGTCGCCACCCCAATTCTGAGGATGGAGCCAAACTGTGGAACACAAGCATGAAACCACCCCCGCTCTCGGGGTACGATTGGCCCATGGCCCCGTCCCCCCGAAATCAAGAGCTCATTCGGAACCGTCGCCGGCAGGCCGAGTCGCTGCTTGTCGAAGTGCTGCGCGAAACCGAAACGCTGGCTCAGGCGTCCGCGATCTGGCTCACTTGGCCCGTCGCCAAGACGCTCGCCTTGCAAATCAGCTGGTTTTTGACCTCTCGCGTTTTGCATCCGAGTGGGTACACCCTGCTGAGTCTGTGCATCGTCAAGGCGTTCAAGCGCTTCGAAGAGCGCTGCACAGATCTGGGAAGCGCGCATGACGTCCGGTGCCTGGTCGCGTTTGTCCGGGGCGCCCTTGAGGCGCTTCCGGCCGTCATCGAGGTCCGTGTTCGAAGCGGGATCCAAGAATGGGACCCCCTCAGCGGCCAACCGCTCGGCGAGTTCCTTGAGGCCAATCCGCGAGCGGTGGTCGAACAGGCGCCGCCAGACGATGCAGCCGTCGAGCGCAATCCCGAGGCGCTGCGGCTGTTTTGGTTATCCCAACTCCTCGATCCTGCCGACATGGCAGCGCTCGCTGAGCATCTCGACGAGATTACGACGGGAAGCATCCGGCCCTAAACCACCAGTGCCTTGCGGGGGGAGGGTCTCATGCTGAGTTTTTGGCAGCGGGCAGCCATCGCCGTCGTCGTCACATTCGCAATCATCGGTGTGCTGGTCAGCGATCAGTGGATCCGCGACGCCGCAGAAAGCGAGCTCACCTCGATCCAGCGCTGGTTCGGCGAATCAGCGCGCGCCGAGGTCGTTGATCGAGCCGCGCGTTGGTACACGGCAGCCATCGTTGACACTGGATTCGCTGACGAGGTCTGGAAGGGCTACACGCGAACGCCTGAACAGCGCGCGCGCAGCCCAGAGTTCGAAACTGGCCCATTCAAAGCTGGGTTGGACTGGTTCGAGACTCGAATCGTCGTCTTCTTCACCCTCATCTTTCAGGTCTTTCTGAGGCTTTCCGCCGTGGTTCTTTGGGCGCCCTACTTGGCCCTGCTGATCATCCCAGCAGCCATCGATGGGTGGGTACGCAGGAAGATCAAGCAAACCAGCTTCTCCTACACGAGCCCTCTTGCGCATAGTTACAGCATGCTCGCTATCAAGACCGCGATCGTTGGGATCCTGTTCGTATTTCTTCTGCCGGTGCCCCTGCCGTTTGGATGCATTCCGGCAGCCGGTGTCCTGGTCGCATTGGCACTCGGTCTCGTGATCGCGAATACTCAAAAGCGAATCTAGACAGAAGCGCCGAACTTGCGGACCACTCATTCGCAGGCGAGGGTGGGAGTGAGCAGTACCTGGATGCAAACTATGCGCGGACCCGAACCCTGCACGTTGAGAACGGACGAGTACACCATGCATGAGTCAGGGATGACGAAGACCCCGCCGGCGCGAGAGTCATTGCGGAGCGTAATGTCGCCAGCCATCAATTGGCGGGCGATGCGGCGCAGAGAGGCGGACGGCCGACGGCTTTGTGGTGCGCTGTCTCACCCGGTGCGACGAATTCGGGCGATGCTTTGGGCATGACTGATACATCGTCGACACTTTCCCGCGCCTATCGCATGCGGGCCTACCCGACCCCCGAGCAAGCGCGCTTGCTCGCGCAGCTGGCCGGTGCCACCCGGCACGTGTGGAACTGGTCGCTGGCCAAGCGAACCAGCGCGTACCGCGAGCGGGGCGAGCGCTTGAACTGGGTCTCCCTTTCGCGCGAGTTCACCGAATACCGGCGCGACCCGGAGCGTCCCTGGCTCGCGGCCTTGCCGCGAGACCCGTTCAACCAGGTGCTGCGCGATCAGGAGCGGGCGTTTGCGAACTTCTTCGCGAAGCGCGCGGCCTATCCCCGGTTCAAACGCCGCGGTGGAAATGCTTCGGTGCGCTTCACCCTTGACCAGCGCCGCCGGCAGGTACGAGACACCGGTGGCCGGTGGGCGACTGTCGATCTGCCTGGCCTTGGCAGTCTGAAGCTACGCCGCACCGAAGCACTCAATGGCCGTCTGCGTAGTATCGCGCTGTCGCGTGACAGTGCCGGACGCTGGCACGGTGCCGTCACCGCCGATGGCATTGCGCGACCGGTAGTTCATGCTCCCGCCGTTGGTGCGGTCGGTCTGGACGCTGGACTGAGGGATCTCCTAGTCATCGCCGATGGTCACGTCACTCGCCGCGTTCCGGCGCCCAAGGCGCTGGCCAGCAAGCAGGCCAGGTTGCGCCGCTACCAGAGGCGGCAGTCGCGGCAGATCGAGACGCAAATGCGTGCCCAGGGTCTGGATCCCACCAAGCCTTGCCCGAAGGGCGTACGGCTCGGCTGTTCGAATCGTCGGCGCAAGACGCAGCGGCAGATTGGGCGTTTGCACGCGCAGGTGGCCGACCTGCGCCGTGACGCCTTACACCAAGCCAGTGCGGCCGTGGTGCGCGAGGCACAGGTCATCGGCATTGAGGACCTCGCGGTCAAGGCTATGAGCCGGGGCATGGGCCGCAAGGCCTTTCGTCGCTCGGTCGCCGACGCTGCACTCGGTGAACTGCGCCGGCAGCTCACCTACAAAGCCGGGTGGCACGGGCGCAAGCTGATCGCGGTGAATCGGTTCTACGCGAGCAGCAAGACCTGTGGCGCGTGTGGTGCCATTCACGCCGCCCTGAAACTGAAGGACCGCCGCTGGGTCTGTCCGGCCTGTGGCATGGAACACGACCGCGACGAGAACGCGGCGAAAAACATCCGGACCGAGGCGCTGCGGCTGATCGCAGCGTCGTCGCCGGCTACCCCGAGGAGCGGGGAAAGTGACGCACGCGGAGAGGCCGCGGCAGCGCTTGGCAGAACATCGCCAGACGGACTGCCGACCTCGCGGAAGCGTGAACCCACCGACGAAAACTTAGGTGCAAGAGCCGCAAGGCCGAAGCGCCTGAGCCGACCCCGCAAGACCCGAACGGATCGGGTTGCTGTGGGGTCTGGATGAGACTCCGAGCACTCACTGAGGCGCTCTCCGTATTGCAGGATTGTTGGAAGGCTGGCCAGGAGTGCTGGTTAGTGATGTGTTCGACCAATCAGCTGTGCGACGTCCAGGTTCTTGCGAATACTGACCCAACTGCTATGGCGCGTCTCGCCCGAGTGATCGGTGATGACTTGGCCAATAGTTGATTGATCGATCCCCCTGGCCGTGTTCCCGAAGCTAGAATGCACCTACCCGTCGGGTAGGTCGTCAAAGTCGATCCCCGAGTGCGCGCCGTCGATCCCTGGTCGTAGCCAGCCCATCGCGCGGTCCTGTCAGTCCTCGAAGCGAAGTAGCTCCCATGAGTGAGATTCATGCGATTGCCGTTGGCCAGCTGTACCACCCGGATCGCACCGAGTGGCCGGAGACGATCGATATCAACCCCCGGCAAAGCGGCTTGGAAATCCGCCTGTTCATCAAGGCACCGACGAAGCAAGAAATATCCGATGTTCGCCGCGGGGCTCACTGGATTGCGCTCTATCACGTAGACGACATCTTCATGATTGCGACGAAGTGGGGCGACGGGCAGTGGATGGATGGGTCTGTGGACATCACACTGGTTCCTGCAAAGCAAGCCCTTGACGTTCGCGGCGACTATCCGCCAGGCACCAGAATGACCGTTCAGACGATCCTAGTCTGCGCTGACACTGGGATTGTGCATGCAATTCGCCTCACCACGCTCTCACCCACCGCAAGCGCCTTTGTGGTGTCTGTGTTCCGTCAACAGCTGTCGCGTGGTTCAGGTAACCAGGATGGCCGGCTGAGGAGCTTGCTTGCGAACGTGACCACCGAAGAATTGGTCAAGCGCGCCACGATTACCGAGCGGTTGGGTAGCTCCCAGACATTTTGAACTCAGCCTAGGGCCAAGTGATCGTTTGCGCCCGGTGATCAGCGGAAAAGACGGAAAAAACCCTCGGTTTGCGCGGGAGCGCTACTGACGACGGGGCGTAGCATCTCTCCACCACAGGAGGTGTCATGTCCGATTCCAGAATTCCCACGATGGTCGATGTCCCGACCCAATTTCTGTTCTTGCGCGCCGACGAGGCTGCCCCAGCCGTCTGCATGATCGGCGCCGGAATTGCATTCAATTTCCTGGTCGTCAGTATTCTTGCTGCGATCGCGCTTGTGTATGTCACGCGGAAGTTCCGCAACGCCCGGCCCGATGGCTATTTGTTGCATATGCTGTGGTGGTATGGATTCGGCGGCGCCAGAGGTCGGCTCGCCAAGTTCCCGTTCGTTCGCGCAATCTACCCGCTCTGACCATGCGCGCCGCTGACTTTCTCGCAAAGAGCCGTGAGCAGCTTCGGGCCGCGACCTGGACGAAGATCGCCCTATGCGTATCCGTAGTGCTCAATCTCCTGCTGGCGGTTGCCGCCGTCAATCGAGACATTACGATTCATCTGCCGCCGTCAGCCAGTGCGGACGAACTCGTTATCCAGGACGCTGACGCTTCACAGGAGACCAAGCTGGCCTTTGGCCTCTACATTTCTGGGCTGTTGGGGAACGTAAGTCCGAATAATGCTGCATTTGTTGAGCGTGCCATCGGCCGCTTTGTAACACCAAGGGCGTATCAGACCTACCTGCAAAACCTGCAGCAGGAAGCAATCAAGATTCGCGAAGAGCAACTGACCACCAATTTCCAGGCTACGGATGCGTCGTATGACGCCAAGACCGACACCGTCGAGATCGGCGGATTGCTCATCACACGAGGTGTCACCGCCGTAGAGCAACAGACCTACCGGACTTTCCGACTCAAATTTGTCGTAGTGGGGCATCAGCCGATGCTGGACGCGCTGTCGGTTTCCGATGATCACAGTCGCCTCACCGTCAATCGCTAAGACCAATGGATGGAGCCATGCGCACACTTTTTGCCCTATTCGTTACGTTGGCGTTGGCCAACTCCACAGCACGGGCGGACCAGATGGCAGTGCCTGGCCTGCCGATCAAACTCCAGAGCCAGCCTGCGGCTAATTCGAAAACGCAGAGCAGTACGACGACAGGGACAGCAACAATCTCCCAACCAGGAGCGCAACTCGACCTGGATGACATTGATCGCCTGGTAGCCGAGGAGCGTGCCAGGCTTGGCACCGCTGTCCCAAGCTCTCCAGGCAGGCCGTTGGTTGCACCAACGGTGCCGAAGCCGAAAGTGGATGTCGAGTTCGGACGCACTGTGTCCATCTCGGTCGGACTTGGACAGGTCAATAGATTCGTTGCGCCATTCAAGGCAATCCGCATCCAACACCAATCTACCGCGACGGTCCGCAAGCAAGGCGAGGTCATCTACGTCTCACCGACCGACACCACGCCGTTCGCACTGTATATCGAAGACCAATCGGATCCACGGCGCACGATCGGGTTATTGATCCGGCCGCATCCTGATGTTCCACCGGTCCAGGTCGAGTTGTCGGTACCTGGCTACGTCGCCGCTGCCGGCCCAATTTCGCGAGGCAAAGCGCCGTCCCACATTCTAGCTCTCCGGTCCCTGTTGAGGGACCTTGCAACCGGCGAGATTCCACCCGGATATTCGCTGTCAGCATTTGAGCCGGACCTGTATCCCGCACCGCGCTGCGCGGTACCTGGTCTCGCCTTCGTGCCATCCCAAGTGGTGACTGGTGGCGAAATGATGGTGGTGATCGCTCGCATTGAGAACACATCATCTGGCGTCTTGGAGCTTGACGAGGCCTCCTGCGCAGATCGCGACGTAGCAGCCATCGCCATGTGGCCATCGGCGCTCCTGCCGCCATCAGGAAGCGCAGAGCTCATGTTTGTTTATCGAACCCCTGCCTTGTCTGGCGCCCGCGCCAGACCGTCACTCGTGGAGTCAACGGAATGAGCATTCGGAAGAAGTTTGAGGAATTGACCCCGCAAGGAAAGCGCAACGCCATTGTCGGCGTGGGCTTTTTGGGTGTCGCTCTGACGGTCGTCCTTTTTTCAAGCGACAAGCCGGCGGTGCCGGACAGGGGACCCGAGTCAGTGGCGAACGTGCTCACGCCAGCTAATCCGAAGGACTTGGGCCTCTCAGCGATCTCAGCCGAGCTCGACAAGCTTCGAAAGACGGTCGAAGAACAGCGTCAGGCCCAACCTGTCACTGTCCCGACCGAGGACCCAGAAGTCGCGTCACTCCGAGCGGAGCTGCAGTTGCTGCAGGACGAGCTCCGTGGCATGCGCGAGGCAAAGACAGCCACCGGCGGCTCTTCTGCTTCGTCACCGCAAGCAATGGTCGCGCCAGCACCGGTACCGTTGCCACCGCCACCGGCTTTTCAAACGATCGAGGACGATCTTGAACCAGCAACCGAGCCAACCGCGATGGCTGACGAAGCAGCCGAAGCGGACTCGTACTTGCCTGCAGGGACGTTGGTCACCGGCAAGCTGCTTTACGGGCTCGACGCCAGCACAGCATCAGCCGCAATCCGCAACCCTCAGCCCGTTGTGGTCCGAATCAAGCATGACGCGATCCTTCCCAATCGCTTCCGCTTTGACGTCCGAGAGTGCTTTCTGACAGCAGCTGGCTACGGCGATCTCTCGTCCGAGCGCGTCATGTTGAGATCAGAGAACCTCTCGTGTGTTAGGCAGGATGGGGCCGTCCTCGACATCAAGCTCGAAGCAATTGCAGTCGGTGAGGATGGCAAAGTTGGATTGCGTGGCAAGCTTGTCAGCAAACAGGGCAGAGCAATTGGTCTAGCCACGCTGGCCGGCATCGCCGAGGGTGCGAGCCAGGCTTTGGGCCAAGGCACCACCTTCGTGACGCCCGGCAGTGGGGATGTCCTTTCTCAGGCAGGCGGAAGAGGGCTCTCGTCGTCGCTCGATCGCGTCGCAGAGTTCTACATTGAAAAGGCTGATCAGCTTTCGCCGATTCTGGAAGTGTCCAGTGCTCGCGAGGTGACGTTTGCGCTAGTGACCGGAGCTCACCTTCAGATGGTCGAGCGCCCGAAGCAAGGTTGAACGGACAGAAATCGGTACCGGAGAGCCAGTCATGAATGCAGTTGCCGCCACTCTCCCAGTCCCCGCCCGGGCAAAATTGGGTCCATTCGATCTCATCGAACACGTGGCTGAAGGCAGCCATGGGCCGGTTTACCGTGGAATTCAGCGCGCAAGTCGGATGCCAGTGGCAATCCAGTTCCTGTCCGACCCAGACTTGGATCGATTCGACCCAGCCAGGATCAGCATTGCCTCTCCGACGATCCTCGAAGTGCTCGCCACCGGCATCTTTGCCAAGGTCCCCTACGTGGTCACGCCGCTCGCTTTTGGTCGGACGCTGCTCGGCCCATTTGATGATCGGCAACGCAGCCCCGTCGAGGCGGCGAGTATTGTCGCCTCCCTAGCCGAATCAGTGGGACTGCTGCACCACCATGGCATCGTCCACCTTCGACTGTCCCCACGCAACATCGTGCTCGGCGACGCGGCGCCGATTCTCCTGGATCTCGGAACATCACGTCATTTGCGGCACGGTCAGGCTGAGTGCACGCGGCTGCCGGTCGACGCCACCGTGGCGGCTCCCGAACAGTGGCTGCTTGGTTCAAGGTTGACGCCAGCAACCGATGTCTATCAGCTTGGGGCGCTGCTGCGCTTGTGCTGGACCGGTGCGGCAGGAGGAACCGAGTCGGCGATCAGTACTCGACTTCTCCGCCACGTACCAAACTCACTCCGCGATGTTTGCGCCCGCGCACTCGCGACCGACGTTCACAGGCGCTTCAAAGATGCAAACCAGTTCGCTGTAGCGCTGCGTCATGCAATTGGGCGAGGCCAGACCCATACCTTGGTGAATTGGTGGCGCAAGCTCTTCAACTAACGACGCGCTCAGCTCAATGTGAACCAGCCGCAGTTCGTGCCTCGCACGATAAGTGTGGCGAAATTGCGATGCGTCGAACAGATGGTAATCGTCAATGAGACACGCACTCGGAAGCCAATCCTGAAACCGTCCGAGCGCAGAGCCCGCAAAATTAGGAGCAGTTCTGTGTCCCAAGATGACATCAGTGCAACCATCACTCGGATCCCACTCAATCAGATCATCGTCCTCCCTGGCCACAATCCGCGCAGGACATTTAGGAAGTCCTCATTCGAGCGCCTGGTTGACTCGATCAAAGAGCACGGCCTAATCCAGGCCATCACGGTCCGGCCGAACCCATCCGGCCCTGGGTTTGCACTGGTCACTGGCGAGCGGCGTTTCCGAGCCTGCCGGCAGCTCGGCTTCGACGACTTGCCGTGCGTCGTGCGCGACGTGGACGATCAGAATGCGCGCTTGTTGGCCTTGCTCGAAAATCTCTGTCGCGACGAACTGTCTGTTGCCGATGAAGCCCTCAGCGCTCAGGATATCGTCGATCTGTACGAGGGTGATCACGAAAGTGCGGCCAATGCGCTCGGCTGGAGCCTAAAGAAGCTCCGCCACCGCTTACGCCTGTTGCACTGCTCAGACCAAGTCATGGATGCCTTGGGAGAGGAAAGGATCACATTGGCACACGCCGAGTTGCTCGCAACTGTTCCGCGTGAGATGCAAGACAAAGCACTGCCGCGCGTACTGGAACGCAATATGGCCGTTGACGAACTGCGGGAGCAGGTGAAAGGCTTCTCGCTTCCGCTCAGCCACGCCACTTTTGATCGCAGCGCTGCGGGCTGCAATACCTGCCCTTCGAACAGCAGCCTTCAAGCCGAGCTATTTGAGACCCATGTCGGCGATGCTCGGTGCACCAATCGAGCCTGTTTTGCTGCGCACACGAACAAGGCGTTGCAACTGAAGGTGTCGAGCTTGAGGGAAGACTATGGCATCGTAGCGTTGCGCACCGAGAAGCCGCCCGGCCGGGCCATTCCTCTGGTCGTCCAAGGTCCGAACGGCGTCGGTCCCGAACAGTTCGGCGCCTGTCGCGCGTGCAAGCACCGAGGTGCCATCTTGGATGACTTACTCGGGCCGACCACTGGCCACGTCGAGGCACCACTGTGCTTTGACTCACCTTGTTACGCCAAAAAGGTCGCCGCCTACCAGGGACACCTGGCGTCGATTGATCAGGGAGTATCTGAAGACGAAAGTCCTGCAGGTGACGAGCAGGACAGTTCCGACCGGGCAAACGGTGCGGCAACCGTGAAGCGCCCAACCAAGGCTGCCGCGAAGAAGGCAGTGAAGGCGAAGAAGCCGCAGAGACCACAGATCAAGGCGAGTCCGGCGGCAGTGGTTGACCAGCATGCAGCCACAGTCCGTCGGGTGATTGCTGCTCAGCTGGCTTCTGATCCAAGACGCCAGCTTGCGCTAGCTGTCTATGCGCTTGCGCGCGTCGTTGCTGACGAGACTGGACGGGATGGCGCCGAAGCGGTGTTCAAGCAACTGAAGCTCCCTGGCAAGCCGCGCACAGGCTCACAGGGTCACTCTCATCTTCCAGCGGCACTCGCCCAGATGAGCCAGCCCGATCTTGAGGCAGCGCTGCAGCGAACTGCAATCGCGCTCTTTGATCGCAAGCCTTCAGAAACCGGCGCCAACCGGCGATTGGATCGTCGTGCAGCGGCGGCACTCTTGATTGACGACAGCCCAAGCGCCCTTAGCAGTCATGTCCTGATCGACAAGGCCTTTCTCGAAGCGCATACCAAGGCGGGTCTTGAGGATTTCTTGGAGCAAAGCAAGTTCGCTGATTGGATGCGGGGTCAGGAAGGCGGGGAGAAGCGTTACAACGCGATGCTCGCCGGTCGCAAAGACGACATCGTGAAAGCAGTCCTTGATGCGAAGTACCCGGGGTTTGATTCATTTGTTCCATCAAGTCTGACGATGCAAATCGCGAATTGGCGAAAACAGGCCCTGCGGTGAACACTGGCAGGGAAGCACCCACCAACAGTCAGAACACACACATGTCATTCCTCCAAGACTTGCACGCGCTGCTCCATGGTTCGGAATCCGTCTCGGTGACGATCTCGAAACCTTCGGTGTCCAATACTGAAATTCTGATCACCTCGAAGCTATCCGGGGTCGATCCCGATACAAAGGACCCGCGACGCGCAGCGCTTCAATCCGCGCTCGCCATGCCATTGCGAATCGTCGTCGCCGCAGGTACCGATATCGACGCCGCTTTCGAATCTGCTATGTCCCGGTACACAGCCGCCCGTATCCCAGCCATCGACTCACTCTCGGATATCGCGAGCAAATTGGCCACTGTTACGAAGGCCGCAAAGTCCCCTGCGCCTCAGAAGGCTGTTTCAGCGGCCTCCAAGTCGCCCTCAAAGCAAGGCGTGAAGCGCGAAGCACCTACCGATGATGGTGAAGCGGAAGGCGACCAGGACGGCCAAGTCGATGCCAACGAGGACGCCGCTTCTGGCATTGAACCTGCGGGGCAGAATGCAGGCCCAACCCAAGCATCGATCTTCGACTGAGGCCACCAATGACTGCCACGATCGCTGTACTCAAGCGCCAGTTTCAGTTCGGTGCCACCCGGTTGGATGACCCGGCTCCGAGCCTGACGCCGCAAGACGCCCTGCGCCTCTTCGAGCCCAACTACCCTTTCCTTGCCACGGCCCGATTGGGAGAGCCTACCATCCAAGGCGATTTCTTGGTGTATCCCGTCCTGAAGCCGGAGGTTCAGGTCAAAGGTGCGTCGAATCGCCAGCCCGCCGACAAAACGCTCCTCCGAAAGGCGATTGGCGCGGTAAAACAATGGTCTGACGCCCCGGCCGCCATGGTTCAGCCGAGTCCTGCTTGGCACCTTGTCTTCAGTCGGGTTGACCAGGTTTCGCGACGTGCAGATTCGCCTGTACGCGATGCCTTCGATGTGCCGCTGGCCTGATGCTCCTGACCCTCCCACGCTTTGAAGCCAGCGTAGCTGAAGGCTTAGCTCGCAGTGTCGCGATGGCCACACTGGCCCCGTCCCACTCGCAACGCGGACACAGAGCCGCTGAGCTAATGAAGGCCATGACTGCTGGCTGGCTCGCGCCAAAAACGGTACTCGATGCGCTTCGCGCTGGCGATTGTGGGGTCGCGCAGCTGGCCGCTGACCGTGTCCCAAGGGTTCCTCGACTCCCATCATCATTGCTTCCAGGTGACATTAGCGCAATCGTCGTCTCAAGTTCAGCACGAGATGCCCTGTTGGAGCTGATCGAGTCGCTCGGTGAGTCCGGCGATCTCAGCCAGTCAGCGTGTCGAGCGCTCGCGCGCGCAACGCTACCATCGCGACACGCGATTGGGACAATCTGTGGAGCCTGGGTAAACCGAACGCGGCGCGTCTCTGCCCCAATTCTTGAAACACTGCCTCCTGGCCTAAAACTTGAGCCCACGCACTATGTCCTTCCGGGGGCGCTCTGGGCCGCGTTGTATCCATCCGAAAAGGTCACCTACCACGGTGACCTGATTCTCGATCAGGTTCCGAAAGTTCAAGTGCAGGCCTGCGGTACCCTCGTCGTATCCTGCCCGACAAGCCTCACTGATGGTGCTGAACACGATGCCGTATGCGCTGCCTGGGATCGCGTGGTCGCGCAGTTGCAGTGGCCGATGCTCGAAAGCTCCCAGCGCGCCCTGCAGACGCTTTGCGGCTATCCGGCTGAGTGCCTGATTGACGCATCTCATCAGTGCCTGTGGAAGGACGGACTTCCCAGGGTCTCGTTCAATGAGGCACAAGACATCGGATCAGAGGCGGGCTTCGATGTCGAGGATCAATCCGACTATGAGAGCGTCTTGAAGTGTCTCAAATACTTCCACGACACGGGAGCACGTTTACGAGCCGCTCGCCCGAGGAAGCGAAAGCGCACAACACTATCGGCGCAGCGATCACGATTCGCCTGGCTCATTGAGGGACTGAGCACACTCGCCAGCGTTGCGGCTAGAAGGCGTACCCTGCCTAGCAAAGACCTGATCGAGCAATACGGCGACGATGGTGGACTGTTTCCAGCGTGCATGCAGCCGACCGGAACCGGTATGGACAGCTTCTTCGACTATGTCTGCGAGCAGACCTATCAATCGTGCGGCCCCGACGAATTGACAATCTGGCTCGCCGAAAGCTCGAAATTGCGCATCGGGACGTTGCTTGACAGAGTTGTCTGGGATGCATCGATTGCCGCTGCAGCCGTGTCTCTGGTTGCGAAGGCATTCAGGGACAACGCGAAGCGGCAGCCCGGTGGCTAAGCGCTCCACCCAACGACCAATTTGAATCAAGAGTAACGCGAAATGCCAACCAGCCGCTCCAAGTCTCGAAGCCTTCTCATTGATGTCGACCACCGTTCGGCTCTCCGGCATCGAGCCGATGAAATCAAGACGACGCACGCTCTTTTCTTCCACACGATTCGGGACAAGCTCGCCTTGGTGACCGCCCACACGGTCACTCCCGACCACCGAGACGCTCCAGTGGTTGGACCCGGTCGGACCCTGACACATCAGGACGAGGTCGAGATCATTCGCATCTTGTCTGGGCGCCGGCCGCAAGGTCCAATAGCGGTGTACCCCGATTCGCTACTCTTTCGCGACGAAGAGGTCGTTTGCTGGTGGCTTCCACCGACGCGGCGGGCCATGCATCTCATGACCCACAACGGTGGGTTGCAGCATGTCGACGCCCAGTGGCCAAGCCTGGTCGCCTTGGTCCGGAACCGAGAGTTGTTCCTTGCAGCAGTTGCGGGGACAAATCGGCCAACCGGCAATACTGCCCTGTTCCATGCCCCAATTGGAAATGTTGACGGCATGGGGCGTGTCTGCACCGGAAGTGCGCGACTACCGCTGGCCGGAGACGTGGCGGACATTGATGGTTGGTCGTCAGTTGTGTTCGATACGGCATTCACGCATGTCAACCACAACGGCACGCTCAAGGCGGGCTCCTCAAAGTCGAAGAAGGGTAAGCGATCCGAGAAGCTGCACGCCGACGCCGAGTTCTGGATGGACAAGACGATTTACGGGAATGGAATTCCCGATGACTGGCTGAATCCTCTCTGCGCCAACCTCGGCAACTGGCTCAATTACATGACTTCGCGGCACGAGCAGACTGGGGACAGACGCCGATGACGCACCCTACTGACGCGGTTCTCTTCGCTGCGACACCCCTAATTCCCGTGCCGCGATTTGGAACCCTCGCACCGCTTGACCGAGGCGCAAAGCGCTTTCTCGCCGGTGCAGATGGCCTTTACGTCCAGTCCTCCACAGAGGCCATGGAAGTGACCATGAAGCTGGCGCCGGTGAAACTGCCATTTGGCGAATGCTGTGAACGGATCGTTCTTCCGAACGGCCCGATCCCGATGGCCTTGATCAAGGACTTCATTCGTGCATCGCGGCAAAGTTACCCCAACGAGATCGCCGCCGCGATTGTCCTGGGCGACGCAGGTCACTATGAATTGGTTTGGCCAGAGGTTCAATCAGCCTCAGGCGGCCACGTACGCTATGTGGATTCGGTCGTCAACGATGACCGCTTAGTCGTTGATCTGCACAGCCATGGTGAGCATGATGCATTCTTCTCTCGCACCGACGATGAGTCCGATTGCTCACGGCGTGGCCCGTACATGGCATTCGTCGTCGGTCGCCTTCGATCCGAGCGGCCTCAAGTAGCCGTTCGTCTGGCCTTGGCCCCGTATCTCGCCATGGACTCCATTGATCGAATGATTTCAGAGGGTCTCATTGCATGAAGGGTGAGTTCAGAGTTCCACAGCATTGGATGGGCAGTCCCATCTCAATCATGCTTGTCGGTGCAGGCGGGACTGGCTCACAGCTGGCTGATCAGCTTGCAAGCATGGACTGCACTTTGCGGCGACTAGGCCACCCCGGACTCTCGGTTTGCATCGCAGATGGCGATTGCGTGTCGGACTCGAATGTGGGCCGCCAGCGATTCACGGCACAGGACATCGGCTGCAACAAGGCAGTGCTGCTGTGCCATCGAATCAATGCCTTCTATCAGGTTGATTGGGAGGCAAGTCCCAAGCATGTCGATGGCCGTGCGATGAATGGTCTCGCCAGAAGTGACTTGGTCATTACAGCGGTAGACAAAGCCTCGTTTCGTGCAGACCTTGGTAGCCGCTTCCGCAACCAGACCACTCGAGCCCTCTGGCTTGATCTTGGCAACGGCCCTGACAGCGGTAACGTGATTCTTGGACACCTTGGAAAGTGCCAGGAGGGGCAAGCACGATTGCCAAACGTCTTCGATCTGTTTCCTGAACTGAGCCGCATGCATGCAGTAGACGCTGAGATGCCATCCTGTAGCACTGAGGAAGCAATCTCCCGGCAGTCATGGCCAGTCAACCGTGTCGCTGCAATTGCGGCAAGCGACTTGCTGTGGTCGCTACTTCGGCACGGCCGCATCTCCACCCACGGCACGTTCTTTCGACTGAATCCGATGACGATGCAGCCGATCATGATCGACAGCGATGTTTGGAGCTTTATGGGCTACAAGGAGCCTTCTTCAGCCCAGAAGAGGAAGCGTCGCTGACGCGGGTTCCAAATTGACAGTGCTCGGTCATAGGGGGAAGACCGATTCTGCCAACGGCACCAGCGGGGCAGGGGGCCGAGACCGGCGCTCAGCACTCTCACGAGCGGGCCCGCGTCAAGCGACCAAGCAACTGTACTAGCGCGGACGGGGCGCGAGCTAGGACCAAAGTATCGATAAGCAGAAAGCGCGAAAATCTAGGCGCTTTTCGCGGGAGGGCTTCTGAGGTGCACAGCTACAGTGCCTCATATTCTCAGAGGCACAGCAATGCACAGACTGCTCTCAATGCTTTTCATCGGCCTTTTGGCTGGTTGCGCCAGCTCCGGCAAATTCTCGTGCGGCGTTCCCGAAGGCCAACCGTGCAAATCCGCGCTGACCGTCTATGCCGAGACGGATGGCGCATCCCATATGCCAGCAGTTGGCGACCGCGCGCAGTCCCCGAGGAATGAAGTCATCACTACCTCCGACTACATGTCTGTCAGTGAGACTGCAGAGGGCGAATTGGTGTTGCTTCCTGCTCCATCGACCTCGAATGGCGCTGTCCCAAGCGAGGAGCCAGTCCGCGAAGAGGCCAAGATGCTTCGAATCTGGATCGCCCCCTGGGAAGACGAAAACGGCGATTTGATCGCGGCATCTCACGTTTACACCGAAGTGGAAGCACGCCGCTGGCGATACGGCGCCCCAGCCATCAAAGAGCCGCCAGTGTTGCGCCTAGCATCACCCACGCCGGCATCCCCGCAAGCGAATCCGACAAAGAACCGCTGACCTCACAATTGCACGCAAGAGGCGTGCAGTGTTGCCTGGATGGAACCAAATCCCCTATGGAGACCCTGATGAAACTCGCCCCACAAATGCTCGTGTTTGCCGCAGTCATGGCGGTCCTGGCCCTGATTCCCGAAAGTGCCCATGCCGGCCAAGTCGCCCAGGACGAACTTGCGCCGTTGGTGCAGAAGATTTTCGACTATTTGGAGGGCTCGGTGGGCCTCGGGATTGTCATCGTCGCTTTCGTCGTGGCAGCCATTGCAGCCATTGCGCAGCGCCTCATCGTGTTCTTGTCCGCCTTTGGTCTGCTGATCATTGTCAAATACGGTCCGACCGTAATCCTGAACTTCTTCGGTGCGACCCTCGACGGGATTCACGCGGCTACGTCGTACCTCGGAAACTGACATAGGGCGCGCGCAATGACTGGCACTGCTAGCCGAGCCGCCGAGGCTGAGATTCGGGGCGCCTTCTTCTCGGCACGGGCGTTTGATCCTGATTCGGGCGTCTTTCTCCTGACCGATGGAACGGGGTTCGGATTCGCGCTGACACCAGTCGCAGGTGCCGGCGATCTCCTGCGCGACAAGCTGCTTGTTGCGCTGAACCTTCCGTTTCCGCCTGGCAGTGTTGTGTCAATCAGTCGGTTCGCGTCGCCGGACATCCAACCCTATTTGTTGGCCTATCAATCTCTGCGGCGCGCTGAACGTGACCCCATCCTCGCGAGCGCGGCCCGGCGGCGTGTCGACTTTCTGCGCGCTGGGGCGAATCCCACTGGCAAGCTGCCTTCGGCGCGCACAAGCCAGGTGATGGTGACCGTCAAACTTCCAATGGACTCTCGATCCATTGAAGAGCAGGTCCACGCCGCTTCAGACATCAGCCGAAGCGTCGAACAAGCCCTCCGGTCAGCGCAGATTCACCCGAGTGCGCTGAATCCGGAGACCTACATTCGGTTCATGAACGTGCTCCTGAACCATGGCCCAAACGCGAGTTGGCGTGGCGAACTTCACGGGGAATATGACCCTGAACGCGAAATCAGTGACCAGTTCCTCGATTCCGACACGCACATCGACCTGTCTTCACCTTTTGAAATTCGCCTGGGTGCCGGCGCAGTGGCTGTTCTGCTGCATCCAAAACGAATTCCTGATGAACTGCCATTCGGTGCAGCTCTGAGATACCTCTGCGACACGCAAACAGGTGTCAGAGGAATCCGAGAGCCCTGTCTAATTACCGCCAATCTGGTTTACGAGGACCACGATGCGCGATCGGCAAGCCTGAGAGCAGACGAACTCTATGCGACGAATCAGGCAGACAAGTCGGTCAGCAAATACTTCCCAGAAAACAGGGAACGACTCCAGTCAATTCGGATCATGAACGAGTCGCTCAAGCAAGGCGACCGCATCGTTAAGACATCCATCGGCATGGCCGTCTTCGGCGCCGACAGCCAAACAGCTCGCGCGGCCGCGACCAATGCCCAGACCTATTGGCGGGAGCTCGGCATGCAGCTCATGCTCGACGCGTTTGCGCTTGGACCGCTGTTTCAAAACTTACTGCCATTCTGCGCGGACCCCAAGGCACAGGGGTTCTTGAAACGTTTCCGGACAATGACCACTCGTCACGCCTTGGCATTTGCACCATTGCTCGGGAGCTGGCGCGGCACTGGAACCCCAACGCTGAGCCTGGTCGCCCGAGACGGCGAAGCGATGGCTGTCTGCCCGTTTGATTCGCAGTCCGGAAAGAACTTCTACATCGCAGCAAAGACCGGTGCTGGCAAGAGCTTCTTTGCGAATGAATTGGTGGTCAACCTCCGCATGCAAGGCGGACGTGTCTACATCATTGACGCTGGCAAGAGCTACCAGAACCTGGCAGAGACCCTCGGCGGTGCCTTCGTCGACTTTGATGCGAGCAAACCAATCGGCCTCAATCCTTTTCCACTCATCCGCGACTGGAACGATGAGGAGGACATGATCGTCACGATCTTTGAAGCGATGGCCACCAGCAAGTCGCCGCTTAGCGACTTCCAGCGTGCGTCCCTCAGAGAGCACCTTTCCAGAATGTATGAGGAGTTCGGCTCGGATAGCTCCGTCGATCGGCTGATTGCAGTCCTGGCTGCGTCCACGGACCAACGAATGTCGGACTTGGCCACCCAGCTTCGGCCGTTCGGTTCTTCTGGCGCCTATGGCGCCTATTTCAACGGCCCCAACACACTCGATCTCTCGAATCCGCTGTCAGTCTATGAGGTCCAGGCCCTTGAGCACCGCGAAGCATTGCAGCGAGTAGTTCTGCTCCAGCTCATGTATCAGATCAATTCCGAGATCTACCACGGCGACGTCGGTGTCCGGAAGATGCTTCTGATCGACGAAGCGTGG